>WRCZ01000055.1 GCA_009783685.1 Actinomycetes bacterium | reverse complement strand
GGCCTCGGCGACTTCGGCGGGCGCGGCGCCCTCGGGCACGCTGCCCGTGAGCCGGGCGAGGGTGAGGCTCGCCTCGCGGGTGTTGAGCGTCCAGACGGTGGCCCGGGCCGTGAGGGCCGCTTAGGCCGGCTCGGGGATCTCGGCGAGCAGGGGAACTTCGCCGCGCCGCGCAGCAGCGCCGCGTACGCGGCCATCAGCCCCACCGGGCCGGCGCCGTGGACGGCGACGCGGCAGGCGGTGTCCGACTCCGGCGGTGCGTAGTCCCGGGTCCCGGGACGGGCAGGTGGGCGCCGACTCGCCGCCCCCGCCTGCCCTTTCAGTGCCGGGGGTCGGGGAGCAGGCGGCCCTTGCGGGAGAGCAGGAAGCGTTTGAAGGCGGCGACGGGCGGGGCGTCGGCCTGGCCGTCGAGCCAGGCCACGCCGATCTCGCGGACCGCCCGCTGGCCGAGCACGTCCAGCTCGGTGACGCCGGGGCGGGGCACGGCGGGCGGCGGCAGCAGGGACACGCCGAGCCCGGCCGCGACCAGCCCGCGCAGCGTCTCCGCCTCCTCGCCCTCGAAGGCGACCCGCGGGGCGAACCCGGCCTCCTCGCACAGCGCGTCGGTGATCCGGCGCAGTCCGTATCCGGCTTCGAGCGTGACGAAGGGGTCGCCGGCCACCTCCGCCAGCCGCACCCGGCGCCGCCCGGCGAGCCGGTGCCCGGCCGGCACCACCAGCCGCAGCCGCTGCTCGTCCAGCCGCCGCACCACCAGGCCGGGCTCGTCCGGCAGCGGCGAGGTCAGGCACAGGTCGAGACCGCCGGCCCGCAGCCGCTCCAGCATCGCCTCGCCCCACGTCTGCACCAGCTGGAACCGCACCCGCGGGTGGTCCACGCGAAAGGCCCGCAGCAGTCCCGGCACCGTCTCGGGGCCGAGCGTGTGCAGGAAGCCGAACGCCACCCGGCCGCCGCCCGGGTCGGCCTCCAGCCGGACCGACTCCGCGGCGCGCTCCACCTCCGCAAGGGCCCGCTCCACCGCGCCGCGGAACGCCACGCCCGCCCGGGTCAGCCGCACCGTGCGGCCCTGCCGGGCGAACAGGGTGACGCCCAGGTCCGCCTCCAGCCGGGCCAGCGCGCGGCTGAGGGTGGGCTGCGGCATCCCCAACTGCTGGGCGGCGCGCGTCACATGCTCGGACCGCGCGACCGCGGCGAACTGGGCCAGGCGCGGTGCGAGCAGCGCCGCCCAGGCGTCGGCGGACGGCTCGGGGCCGGGCGGCTGCGCAGTGGTCCTGATCTCGTCGCTCACCTCGTGCACCCCTGTCCACCTCATGTCATGCGCTGGCGCATCAATAATGCCGCTTTCATGTATTGGACGCATGGAAGCAGGCCGTCCTACGTTCGGGCCATGACCTCCGCCGATACCGGGGCGGCGACGCCAGTGCGCCGCGACGCCGCCCGCCCCAGCGCCTCCCCCGCGCCCGCCGCCTCCCCGGCCGCCGCGACCTCGCCGGCCGCCGCGACCTCGCCGGCCGCCAAGGCCCTCGACTCCCGTCTACGCAAGGGCACTTCGGCCTACCGCCGGGCGAACCTCGCGCTGTTCGCCGCGGGTCTGGCGACCTTCGCGCTGCTGTACTCCACGCAGGCGCTGCTGCCCGCGCTGTCCACCGGCCTGCACCTGTCACCGGCGCAGGCGAGCCTGACGGTGACGGCGTCGACCGGCGCGCTCGCCGTCGCGCTGCTGCCGGTCAGCGCGCTGAGCGAGAAGTACGGGCGCACCCCGGTCATGACGGCGTCGGTCTTCGGCGCGTCGCTGCTCGCGCTCGCGGTCCCGTTCGCGCCGAACCTGACCGCGCTGGTGGCGCTGCGCGCCGTGCAGGGCGTGGCGCTGGCCGGGCTGCCGGCCACGGCGATGGCGTACCTCGCCGAGGAGGTCCACCCGTCGGCCATCCCCTCCGCGATCGGCCTGTACGTCGCGGGCAACTCGATCGGCGGCATGAGCAGCCGGGTCGCCGGCGGGGCGCTGGCGCAGGCGTACGGGTGGCGTGCCGCGCTGCTGGCCGTCGGCCTGACCTCGCTCGCCTGCGCGGTGGCCTTCCGGCTGCTGGCGCCGCCCGCACGGCACTTCACGCCCGGCCCGGTGCATCCCGCGGCCCTGTGGCGCACGGTCCGCGGCCATCTCGGCGACGTGCGGCTGCGCCGGCTGTACGCGCTCGGGCTGCTGTTCATGGCGGTGTTCGGCGCGGTGTACACGGTGCTCGGGTACCGGCTGACGGCGGCGCCGTACCACCTGTCGCAGACGGCCGTCGGGGCGATCTTCCTGGTCTACCTGGTGGGCACGGGCACCTCCGCGGCGTCGGGCGCGCTTCAGGCACGGCTGGGCCGGCGCGGCGCGTTCGCGGTCGCCCTGGTGCTGTGCGCGGCGGGTCTGCTGGTGACGCTGGCCGGGCCGCTGCTCCTCGTCCTGCTCGGGCTGGTGCTGATCACCGCCGGGTTCTTCACCGGCCACTCGGTCGCCTCCGGCGCGGTCAGCCGGACCGCCACAACGGGCCGCGCCCAGGCCACCGCGCTGTACCTCACCGCCTACTACGTCGGCAACAGCGTCGGCGGCAGCGTCGCGGCGTCCGCCTACCACCGCGCCGGCTGGCCCGCCGCCGCCACCGTGGCCCTGCTCGCCGTCGCCCTCTGCCTGCGCCCCGCTCTGCGCCGCATTCCCGCAGCTCGCCGCTGATGTGGCAGTGAATGTGCCTGCCGGCTCGACCGGGTCCCGAGCGAGCTGACGAAGACGACGACGGCGGCTGGGGGATGCGGCCCGGCGGTCCCAGCGACGACATCAGCACCGCCTCGGCGCTGATCACGCTGTGCCACGGGGACAGGTCCGAGCCCATCGGGCGCGCCCTGGCGTGGCTGCTGCTGGCGCATCAGAACGACGACGGCGGGTACAGCGGCCCGCCGGACCCCGCCCGCTCTCCTGCCACTTCCCGGTGCTGACCGACATCCCGGTGCTGCTGGCCTTCGGGCACGTCCGCTCCCGGGTGGGCCGCACGACGTCCCAGCTCCAGGGCATCGCGTGACCGCGAACACGCCGTGCGTCCAAAGGAGTTGAGTGCTCCCGGCCCGCCCCGCCGGCCGCCCTGCGGGCGGGCGGCGGGGTGACGCCGGACCGGAACCGGCACCGGCGTCGGCGGGGACGACATCACCGACGCCGGCGTGCGCGGCACCGCCTCCGCGGGTCAGGCGATGCGGTCGAGGACGATCGGCGTCGGGGTGAAGGGCTGCCCGGCGGGGGACACGGTCACGGCGCCGTCGAGGGCCTGGAGCGCGTACCCGAACTGCTCGGGGGTGTCCGTGTGGAGGGTCAGCAGCGGGGCGCCCTCGGTGACGGTGTCGCCCGGCCTGGCGTGGAGTTCGACGCCCGCACCGGCCTGGACGGCGTCCTCCTTGCGGGCGCGGCCGGCGCCGAGCCGCCACGCGGCCAGGCCCACGGCGTAGGCGTCGAGGGAGGTGAGCACGCCGGAGGCGGGCGCCGGCACCACGTGGGTCTCGCGGGCCACCGGCAGCTTCGCGTCCGGGTCGCCGCCCTGGGCGCGGATCATGCGGCGCCACACGTCCATGGCCGAGCCGTCGGCCAGGGCCTTCGCGGGGTCCGCGTCGGCCAGCCCGGCGGCGTCCAGCATCTCGCGGGCCAGCGCCAGGGTCAGCTCGACGACGTCGGCCGGGCCGCCGCCGGCCAGCACCTCGACGGACTCGCGGACCTCCAGCGCGTTGCCCGCGGTGCGGCCGAGCGGCACGGACATGTCGGTGAGCAGCGCGACCGTCCGCACGCCGTGGTCGGTGCCGAGGCCGACCATGGTGGCGGCCAGCTCCCGGGCGTCCTCCAGGGACTTCATGAAGGCGCCGGAGCCGACCTTCACGTCGAGCACCAGCGAGCCGGTGCCCTCGGCGATCTTCTTGGACATGATCGAGGAGGCGATCAGCGGGATGGCCTCGACCGTTCCGGTGACGTCCCGCAGCGCGTAGAGCTTCTTGTCGGCGGGGGCCAGCCCGTCGCCGGCCGCGCAGACGACCGCGCCGACCTCGTCGAGCACGGACAGCATCTCGTCGTTGGAGAGGGTGGCGCGCCAGCCGGGGATGGACTCCAGCTTGTCCAGGGTGCCGCCGGTGTGGCCGAGGCCGCGGCCCGACAGCTGCGGCACGGCCGCGCCGCAGGCGGCGACGAGCGGGGCCAGCGGCAGCGTGATCTTGTCGCCGACGCCGCCGGTGGAGTGCTTGTCCGCGGTGGGCCGGGACAGGGCGGAGAAGTCCATGCGCTCGCCGGAGGCGATCATCGCGGCGGTCCAGCGGGCGATCTCGGCCCGGTCCATGCCGTTGAGCAGGATCGCCATGGCGAGCGCCGACATCTGCTCGTCGGCGACCACGCCGCGGGTGTAGGCGTCGATGACCCAGTCGATCTGCTCGTCGCTGAGGCGGCCGCGGTCGCGCTTGGTACGGATGACGGAGATGGCGTCCATGAAAGGCAGTTCCCTCGGGGGTTCGTGAGGTCGGCGGTCACCGGCCGGCCGCCCGCCGGGCTGCGGTGGCAGCCCGGCGGCCGGCGCCGGCGGTCAGCGGTCGGTGGAGTCGGCGGGGAGGCGGGGCGTGCGGCGGTCAGCGGTCGAGGTCCTCCGGCCCGAACGCGTCGGGCAGCACCTCGCTCATCGGGCGCACGCCCCGCACCGTCTCGACCTGCAACCCGGGCCCGCCGTGTTCCCACAGCAGCTGCCGGCACCGCCCGCAGGGCATCAGCACGTTGCCCCGCAGGTCGACGCAGGTGAAGGCGACCAGCCGGCCGCCGCCCGAGGCGTGCAGCGCCGAGACCAGCCCGCACTCGGCGCACAGCGCGACGCCGTACGCCGCGTTCTCCACATTGCATCCGACGACGACGCGGCCGTCGTCGGTCAGCGCGGCCGCGCCCACCGGGAAGCCGGAGTAGGGCGCGTAGGCCCGCTCCATGACCTCCCGGGCGGCACGGCGCAGCGCCTCCCAGTCCACGGCGGGATCGGTCACCCGCCCTCTCCCTTCCGGTAAGGAACGCCGTCCGCCTTCGGCATGCGCAGCCGTTGCGCGGACAGACCCATCACCAGCAGTGTCGCCACATACGGCGTGGCCTGCACGACCTCGTCGGGCACCGTGTCGGTGGTCAGGTACCAGACGGACAGCAGGACGGCGAAGGCCAGCGCGACGGCCGCGCCGATCCGCGCGCCGCGCAGGAACTTCCAGATCGCCATGCCGAGCAGCAGCACCGCGAGCAGCAGGAGCAGGGCGTGCACCGACGGGCCGCCGTTGCGCAGCTGGAGGCTGTCGGCGTAGCCGAACAGTCCGGCGCCCATGGCGAGGCCGCCGGGCCGCCAGTTGCCGAAGATCATGGCGGCCAGACCGATGTAGCCGCGGCCACCGGTCTGCCCGGCCAGGTAGAAGTGCGTCTGGATGGCCAGGAACACACCGCCGAGGCCGGCCAGCGCGCCGGAGATGATCACCGCGACGTACTTGTACGTGTAGACGTTGACGCCCAGCGACTCCGCGGCGACCGGGTTCTCACCGCAGGACCGCAGCCGCAGGCCGAACGAGGTGCGCCACAGCACGAAGAACGTCCCGGCGAACAGCACGATCGCCAGCAGGGTCAGCGACGAGATGTGGGTGACGAAGCCGCCGACGATCCCGGCGAGGTCCGAGATCAGGAACCAGTGGTGCTTCTCGATGGTGCTGAGCCAGTGCGACAGGCCCGGCACCGTGAAGTGCTTGATGTCGTCCATCGGCGGCGACTGCTTGGGGGTGCCGCCCTTCTCGGCGGCCTGGCCGCCGGTGAACAGCTTCTTGGCCAGGTAGGCGGTGACGCCGGTGGCCAGGATGTTCATCGCGACACCGGCGATGATGTGGTCGACGCCGAAGGTGACCGTGACGATCGCGTGCACCAGGCCGCCGGCCGCGCCGCCGAGTACGCCGACGAGGACGGCCAGCCACGGGTTGGTCTGCCAGCCCACCCACGCACCGAAGAAGGTGCCGAGGATCATCATGCCTTCGAGGCCGATGTTGACCACGCCGGCCCGCTCCGACCACAGGCCGGCCAGGCCGGCCAGGCCGATCGGCACCGCGCTGGACAGGGCGCCGGCGATCTGCCCGGCGGAGGTGACGTCGTTGGCGCCGGTGACCGCGCGGACCGCGGAGACCAGGATCAGCGCCGCCGCGATGACCAGCAGGACCACCGCGGGCGTGAACCTGACCCGCCGGGTCTGCGGCTTCCCCACCCGCGGCGCCGCGGGCGGCGGAGTCTTCGTAGCTGTGGCGGTCACGCCGCAACCTCCTGCTTCTGAGCGCCGGCGGCCGCGAGTTCCGCGCCGACCTGGCGTTGCTGCCGGGTGATGCCGTAGCGGCGGACGACTTCGTAGGCGATGACGACGGCCAGCACGATGACGCCCTGGATGACGCCGACGATCTCCTTGTCGTAGCCCTCGAACTCCAGGCCGTTGGAGGCCCGTTCCAGGAACGCCCAGAGCACGGCGCCGACCGCGACCCCGATCGGGTTGTTGCGGCCGAGCAGCGCGACCGCGATGCCGGTGAAGCCGATGCCGACCGGGAAGTCGGTGCCGTAGTCGTAGGACTCGTTGAGCAGGGTGGGCATGCCGACCAGGCCGGCCATCGCGCCGGAGATGAGCATGCTGGTGACGACCATCCGCTTGACGCTCACGCCGGACGCCTCGGCCGCGGACTGCGAGCGGCCGACCGCCCGCAGGTCGAAGCCGAACCGGGTGCGGGACAGCCCGAACCAGTACACGACGCCGGCCAGCACCGCGAGGATGATGAACCCGTCGATCGGGCCGCCGCCGGTGTTGAAGTTGAACAGGTGGCTGGAGGACGGCAGCGGCTTGGTGGAGACCATGTTGGCGCTCTTGTCGAGCACGCCGAGCCGCCCGCCTTGCAGGAAGTACCCGATCACGATGCCCGCGATCGAGTTCAGCATGATCGTGGAGATGACCTCGCTGACCCCGCGGGTGACCTTCAGGACGCCCGCGACGGCCGCCCAGACCGCACCGACCGCCATCGCGGTCAGGATGATGACCGGGATCTGGATGATGCCGGGGAGGGACAGCGCCCCGCCGACCGCGGCGGCGAAGAACGCCGCCAGCCGGTACTGGCCGTCCACACCGATGTTGAACAGGTTCATCCGGAAGCCCACCGCGACCGCGAGACCGGCCAGGTAGTACGTGGTGGCCTTGTTCAGGATGTAGACCTGGCTGTCGGTCTTGTCGCCGTAGTCGATCATGACCCGGAAGGCGGTGAACGGCTCCTTGCCGGTCGCCAGGATCACCAGCGCGGTGACGATCAGCGCGCCGACCACCGCGAGCACGGGCGCGGCGATCCCCAGGACCACCCGGTCCTTGTCGAACTTCTTCATCGGTCCTCTCCCCCGGACGCGCCGGACCCGGAGAGGGTCCCGTCGCCGTTCTCGGAGTCCACGGTGTCCTGGCCCGCGGTGTCCGCGGCCAGTGCGGCGGGTTCGGCGCCTTCGCCGCTGTCGTCGTGTTCCAGGTGGCCGCTGGCCGCGCCGGTCATGGCGGAGCCCAGCTCCTCCGGGGTGATGGTGGCCGGGTCGGCGTCCGCGACGAGCCTGCCGCGGTACATCACGCGCAGGGTGTCGGACAGGCCGATCAGCTCGTCGAGGTCGGCGGAGATCAGCAGCACCGCCAGGCCCTCGCGGCGGGCCTGGCGTATCTGGTCCCAGATCTGCGCCTGGGCGCCGACGTCCACGCCGCGGGTGGGGTGGGCGGCGATCAGCAGCTTGGGCAGGTGGCTCATCTCCCGCCCGACGATGAGCTTCTGCTGGTTGCCGCCGGACAGCGAGGCCGCGGTGACCTCGATGCCGGGGGTGCGGACGTCGTACTCCTCGACGATCCGCTCGGTGTCGCGGCGGGCGGCCGTGGTGTCGATGAGGAAGCCCTTGCTGTTGGGCCGCTCGGTGACGTGGCCGAGGATGCGGTTCTCCCACAGCGGCGCTTCCAGCAGCAGGCCGTGCCGGTGCCGGTCCTCGGGGATGTAGCCGATGCCGTCCTCCCGGCGCTTGCGCGTCGGGTCCTGGGATATGTCCTGGGCGTCGAGCACGATCGTGCCGGCGTCCGGGGTGCGCATGCCCATGATCGTCTCGACCAGTTCGGCCTGGCCGTTGCCCTCCACGCCGGCGATGCCCAGCACCTCGCCCTTGTGGATGGTGAACCCGATGTCGTCCAGCAGGATGCGCTCGACGCCGTCGAGGTCCACCTCGGCCAGCCGCAGCCCGCCGACGGTGAGCATCGCCTCGGTGGTGACGGTGGACTCGCGGGTCTCCGGCGACGGCAGCTCGCTGCCGACCATCAGCTCGGCGAGCTGCCGGGTGGTGGTGTGCTGCGGGTCGGCGTTGCCGACCGTGGTGCCGCGCCGGATGACGGTGATCTCGTCGGCGACCGACAGCACCTCGCCCAGCTTGTGCGAGATGAAGATGACCGTCAGGCCCTCGGCCTTGAGCTCCCGCAGGTTGTCGAAGAGCGCGTCGACCTCCTGCGGGACGAGCACCGCGGTCGGCTCGTCGAGGATGAGGATGCGGGCGCCGCGGTAGAGGACCTTGAGGATCTCCACCCGCTGCCGGTCGGCGACGCCCAGGTCCTCGATCAGCACGTCCGGGCGCACCCCCAGCCCGTACGCGTCCGACAGCTCCTTGATCCTGGCCCGGGCGCGGCCGCCGATCCCGTACAGCTTCTCGCTGCCCAGGACGACGTTCTCCAGCACGGTCAGGTTGTCGGCGAGCATGAAGTGCTGGTGGACCATGCCGATCCCGCGCGCGATCGCGTCGCCGGGGTCGCCGAAGCTCACCTGCTCGCCGTTGATGGCGATGGTGCCCTCGTCCGGCTTCTGCATGCCGTAGAGGATCTTCATCAGCGTGGACTTGCCGGCGCCGTTCTCGCCCACGAGGGCGTGCACGGTGCCGCTCCGCACGGTGATCTCGATGTCGTGGTTGGCGACGACGCCGGGGAAGCGCTTGGTGATGCCGCGCAGTTCGACGGCGGGTGGACTCGTGGACGCGTTGATGGCGCACTCTCCTCAGGGGAAAGGCTCGGGGCGGGGGGCGGTTCTGGCGTGGGGGCGAAGGTATCGCGGAATCACATGTCTACGCGCGTAGTGCTATCCGATCGGCACGGAACAGAGGCCCGGCGGGGATGCCGCAGCAACCCCCCGCCGAGCCTCTGGTCACACCTGGTCACGCGCCATGGGTCACGGGGTCGACTTGACCGTGATCTGCTTGGAGATGATCTTCTGCTTGGCCGCCTCGATCTGGGCGTCGATGTCCTTGATGAAGCCGCCCGAGTCGGACAGCGAGACACCGGCGTTGGCCAGGTCGTACGTGTTGGTGCCGGCCTTCGCCTTGCCGTCGTGGACGGACTTGACCAGGTCGTAGACGGCCACGTCGACGTTCTTGACCGCCGAGGTGAGGATGCTGTTCTTGTACTTCGCCAGCGCCGCGTCCTGGTACTGGTCGGAGTCGACGCCGATCGCCCAGGCGCCGGCCTTGCCCGCCACCGCCTGGATCGAGCCGTCACCGGAGAGGCCGGCCGCGGTGTAGATGACGTCCACGCCGCTGTCGAGCATGCCCTGGGCCTTGCCCTGCGCCGACGTCGGGTCGTTGAAGCCCTTGGTGTCGGTCTCGTACAGGTACTGGTCGGTGACCGTGGCGGACGGCTTGGTGTCCTTCACGCCCTGGTCGAAGCCGGCCTGGAAGGTGCCGATCAGGGTGTTGTGCACGCCGCCGATGAAGCCGACCTTGCCGGTCTTGGACTTCAGGGCCGCGGCGACACCCGCGAGGTAGGAGCTCTGCTCGGTGGCGAAGACCATGCTGTCCACGTTGGGCGCGTCGACCACGGAGTCGACGATGCCGAAGGTGGTCTTCGGGTACTTCGCGGCGATCTTCTTCACCGCGTCGCCGTAGGTGAAGCCGACCGCGACGACCGGGTTGTAGCCCGCGCCCGCCAGCAGGTCGAGGCGCTGCTCACGGTCGGACTCGGTCTCGCCGTTGCTGGCCGTCTGCTCCTTGTGGCCTATATTGAACTCCTTGTCGGCCTTGTCCATACCTCGGGCCGCGGAGTCGTTGAAGGAGTGGTCGCCACGACCGCCGACGTCGAAGGCCATGCCGACGCCCTTGTTGCCCTTGCTGCTCGAACTGGAGCTGCTGCTGCCACACGCGGTCGCGGTCATCGCGAGAGCCGCGGACACCACGCCCGCCGCAGCGATCTTGGTTACCCGGCGCAAGAGGGTCCCCTTCAGTCGGAAGCGCCCCGTCCGGCGCTGGCTAAGCCCGGAGCTTAACGCGCGTAGATGTCAGGTAAAGACCGAATGAAGACCCGTTATCGGATCGACGCATTTCGGCCAGGTGAAGCCTCGGTAGCCGACGCCTCACCCGGCGTCAGAACAGCAGGCAGGCCGCCGTTCCCGTGGCGGCCGGCCGCCGTTCAGGACACGTTCGGATCACTTCGGGCCCTCATCGCGCGACCTCGGCGGGCACCGCACCGGATCAGGACAGCAGCACCGCCGAGGTGAGGAGTTCCACGCCGACCGCGATGGCGCCCTCGTCCACGTCGAAGTCGCCCTGGTGCAGGTCGCGCTTGGCGGTGTCGCCGACCGGCCGCACGCCGAGCCGGGCCAGCGCGCCCGGCACGTGCTCCAGGTACCAGGAGAAGTCCTCGCCGCCCAGGCTCTGCTCGGTGTCCTCGATGGCGTGCGCGCCGAACCGGGCCGTCATCGCGTCCCGCAGCAGTTCCACCGACGAGCCCTCGTTGACCACCGGCGGCACCCCGCGCTGGTAGGTGATCTCGCACTTGGCCCGGTAGATCGCGGCGACCTGGTCGATCACCTCGTGCACCAGGTCCGGCGCCTCGTGCCAGGCGGCCAGGTCCAGGCAGCGGACCGTGCCCTCCAACTCGGCGTGCTGCGGGATGACGTTGGCGGCGTGGCCGGCCTCGATCCGGCCCCAGACCACGCTCAGCCCGGAGCGCGGGTCGACCCGGCGGGTCAGCGCGGCCGGCAGCTCGGTGGCGAGCTTGGCGGTCGCCATCACCAGGTCGGTGGTCAGGTGCGGCCGGGCGCTGTGCCCGCCGGGGCCGTCCAGCGCGAGCTTGAGCTTGTCGGCGGCCGAGGTGATCGGGCCGTGCCGCAGGCCGATCCGGCCGACCTCGACCTTGGGGTCGCAGTGCAGGGCGAGGATACGTTCCACCCCGTCCAGCACACGGGCCTTCACCGCGTCCAGCGCACCGCCGGGCATGACCTCCTCGGCCGGCTGGAACACCAGACGGACCGGGCGCGGCAGCCGCCCCTGCTCGGCGAGGGCGGCGAGCATCAGGCCGGTGCCGAGCACGATGCTGGTGTGCACGTCGTGGCCGCAGGCGTGGGCGCGGCCCTCGACGGTGGAGCGGTACTCGACGTTCTTGGTGTCCGGCACCGGCAGCGCGTCCAGGTCGGCGCGCAGGGCGAGCCGGCCGCGGGCCGGGTCGTCGGGGCCGATGTCGCACACCAGGCCGGTGCCGTTGGGCAGCACGCGCGGGCTCAGGCCGGCCTCGGCCAGGCGGGACCTGACCTTCTCGGTGGTGCGGAACTCCTGGCGGCCGAGCTCGGGGTGGCGGTGCAGGTCGCGGCGGAAGGCGATCAGCTCGGCGCGCAGGCCGTCGGGCAGCGCGGGCGCGGCCAGCGGGTCGGCGTCGTCCGTCGCGTCGGCGAGGCCGGCGGCGGGCGTGCTCGCGCTCTGCGCGGGGGGCTGGGCGGTGCCGGACGACGGGCCGGTCGCGGGGTCGGGTGCCGTGCTCTGCGCGGCAGAGCTCTCGTCGAGGACCTTGCGCGCGACCTCGGACGGCGCGCCGGAAGGACCTTCGGACGGCGCTGCTGGTGAGTCGTTCACCTCAGTCAGGGTATGCCCCACGACCGGCTCCTCTTACATGATCGGGAAAAATAAAGTGCTGCGGGAGGAGAAGAAGTCGCCCGATCGGCGCATACCGGATCATCCTCGGGGGTATGCCCACCCTTTTGGGGTCCGGGCCTGTTGACACCCATAGTCGCTCAACGAGCACCGCGCCGCGAGGCAACGCGGGGCCGCACCGCTCGGCGGTACGGCAAACGGGGTGGCCGCCGCCCGCGAGCACGACGCCCGGGCGCGCCGCCGCCCCCACCCCACCCGGCACCGCCACCCGCACGTGATCCCCCACCCTACGACCGCGGCGCCCCGCCAAAGCGGCGCCTCCAGCGCGCCTCGATCACCCCGCAGGGCCCGTGCGACGCCGAATCCGCGCACCGTGACCGTACGGTCAAGCTCCGCAAGTACGCGGAGGCGGGCATCCCCCACTACTGGTGCATCGAGGAGGAGGACGGCGCGCCGGTGGTGCACGTCTACGAACTGGACGTGCCGACCGGGGCCTACGCTCCCGCGGGGATCTTCCGCGGCCGGTTGCAGCGGCCGGTGCCGTTCCCGGCGGATCTGGACCTTGACGCGCTGACTCCGTGAACGCGGAGGAAGCCCGGCCGGACCGAGCAGGGCCCGGGCCGGCCGGGATGGTGGCGGTCAGGGAGTGGTCCGGTTGGCGGTGAGCCATTGGGCGAAGGTCTGGGTGCCGCGCGGGCCGGGGGCGTTGGGGAGCAGGGCGCCGCTGGTCATGGCCTTGCCGACGGCTCCGGGAAGGGCGACGGCGACCAGCGGGCGGCGGTCGCCGCGGGCCTTCCGCAGCTGCCGGACCATCTCGTCCATCTGCAAGTGCTCCTCGGGCCCGGCCAGTTCGGGGGCCAGGCCCAGCGGGCGGCCGTGGGCGAGGTCGGCCAGGTGGGCCGCGACGTCACGGACGGCGACGGGCTGGCTGAGCATCTTCGGGGCGATGACGAGGGGGCCCTTGCGGGCCAGGGTCTGTGCCGCGAACTCGTGGAACTGCGTGGCGCGCAGCACGGTGCCGGGCACCGTTCCGGCCAGCACCAGCTCCTCCTGACGGCGTTTCCCCTCGTAGTAGCCGTAGTCGACGCGGTCGACGCCGATGATCGAGAGCGCCACGTGGTGGCCGACACCGGCCTGGGCGCCTGCGGCCAGCAGATGGGCGGTGGCGGTCTCGAAGAAGGCCACCGCCGGCTTCCTGCGGACGGTCACGATGTTGCTGACGTCGATGACGGCCTCGACGCCGTCGAGCGCGGCGGTCAGGCCGCGTCCGGTGACCAGGTCGACTCCGGTCGAACGGGCCAGGACCACGGGGTCGTCACCGCGTTCGCGGAGGACGTCCACGACGCTCTTGCCGGTCCAGCCGGTACCTCCGGCTACTGCGATGCGCATGGCTGCTGTGCCGTCCCTTCTGCCGTGCTTCGGTGTCCGGTGTTCCGGGATCGTGCCCGCCGGTGGGGCGCCGGCACCAGGAGCAGGGCCGCCAGGACGACCACGCCCCACAGGGCGACGATGTTCGCGGTCGTGTCCACGGAGCCGTACATGTCCAGGTGCCGCATGTGGAAGACCGCGTGCGGGACGTTGAAGGCCAGCCATGCCAGGCCGGTGGCCGGGAAGAGCCGGCTGCGGGGTGCGGCCGCGGCCCACACGGAGAGCACGGCCATGGCGAGGTACAGCCCGCCGACGTCCCGGACCAGGTGCTCGTTGTAGGGGCCGAGGACGTCCACCCAGTGCCGTCCCCAGCCGGGAAAGCGGTCGTAGAACTGGCGGGGCCAGAACGCGGCCCACACCCCCGCGTACACGGCGGTCAGGGCGAGCGCTGCGGCCAGGATCTGTTTGGTGCGCAGGGTCATGCTCATGCGACGACGCAGGGCCGCGATGTGTCAGGTCGTTTCCCGCCCGCGGGCGTGTGAACCCGCTCACCCGGCTCCGCCTACGGGACCGCCCGGGACCGGGGGACCCGGCGCCGGGACCGGGGCTAGCCTGGGCCGGGGCCCGGACATGGGCCAGGGAGGGGGCCCGGACATGGGCCCGGCCGGGGCCGCCTGACGTTCCGGTGGCCTGCGCCGTCCTGAGGGCGAGGAGGTGACCCGTGGGGCACGAAGACCAGCAGCAGCCGCCGCTCGTGGACGACTCGGTGCTCGGCGAGCGCCGGCACCTGGTGTGGCTGGCGTTCCGGATCCTGGGCACGGTGGCCGAGGCCGAGGACGCGGTCCAGGAGACGTACACGCGGTGGTACCGCATGAGCCAGGCCGAGCAGGACGCCATCGCGTCGCCGCGGGCCTGGCTGACGCGGGTCGCCGGCCGGGTCTGCCTGGACATGGCGACCTCCGCCCGGGCCCGCCGTGAACGCTATGTCGGGCCGTGGCTGCCGGAGCCGGTGCCCACCGCGGCGCTGGGCGTGGTCGGCGGGGGTGCCGGGGATGCCGGGGGCGCCGGGGATCCCGCGGACCGGCTGACCCTGGACGAGTCGGTCAGCACCGCGCTGCTGGTGGTGCTGGAGGCGATGACCCCGGCGGAACGGGTGGCGTTCGTGCTGCACGACGTGTTCGCGGTGCCGTACGCGGAGATCGCCGAGACAGTGGGACGCACCCCCGGCGCCTGCCGGCAACTGGCGTCCTCCGCACGCGCCCGGGTGCGGAGCTCCCCGGGCAGGCAGGTGACGCGGGCCGACCACGACAAGGTGGTGCGGGCGTTCGCGGCGGCCTGCCGGGAGGGCGATCTCGCCGCGCTGACCGCCGCGTTGGACCCGGAGGCGGTCCTGCGCTCGGACGGCGGCGGGAAGGTCACCGCCGCCCGCAATCCCGTGCGCGGCGCCGACCGGGTGGCCCGTTTCGTGCTCGGGGCCGCGCAGACCCGCCCGCACGTCGAGATCACCGAGCAGCAGACGGCCGACGGTCTGGGCTTCGTGCTGTGGGAGCAGGGCCGGATCACCGGCGTGGTCACGCTGGAGGTCGCCGGCGGCCGGGTCACGGGCGTCCTCATGATGCTCAATCCCGACAAGCTCACGCTGTGGAACCCCTGAGCGCCGGCCGGGCCCGGGGGCCGCGGAGGCACCGTTAAATGCGCTGACGACGCGCGTGCGGGGCGCCTAGGGTCGGCGCATGACTGACGACATCGCGGCGCTTCCCAAGGCCGAGTTCGCGTTTCCGGGGCCGCTGCGGGACAAGCTGCTGGCGGCGGTCCTGAGCGGGGCGAAGACCTCGACGACCGGGCTGCTGGCCGCGTACGAGGCCGAGGACGAGGCGCTGCCGGAGGTGGGGGCGCGGTTCGCCGTGGTCGACTCGGCGGAGCTGCCGGTCGCGGTGATCGAGATCACCGAGGTGCGGGTGGTGCCGATCGGCGAGGTGGACCTCGCGCACGCGGTGGACGAGGGCGAGGGCGACACGTCCCTCGACACGTGGCGGGCGACCCACGACGAGTTCTTCACCAGCGCGCCGATGCGGGAGATCCTCGGCGACCCCGGCTTCACGGTCACCGACGCCACCCTCGTCGTCCTCGAACGCTTCCGCGTGGTCCAGCGCCTGGGCTGAACGACGGCCACGGGCCGCGTCGCCCGGACTGCCGGCCACGACAGCGCGGGCGAGCCAGTGCCGCACGAGGTCCGGGCACCGGAGAACGCGCTGCCTGAACTCGTCGGGCATCACGGCACCCCGGAGTCGCAGGACCATGAGGACGTCCTCCGCCCGGCGGCGGGCCTCCGCCTCGGCAAGGGCCTCTTGGCGGCCTTCGACCCGCCCTTGGAGGCGTCCCTCCTCCCGGAGCATCTGCGCACTGCGCGACCGGAAGAAGCGGCTGGGGATGGCCATGAGGTCTCCTCGATCAAGGGCGGCGGGATCGCTCTGGAAGGAACGTATGTGCGGGCGTATGCGCAAAAACGGTCCTGCTTGGGTAGATTCACTCTTTCGTGGTCAAAAAGGTATGGGGAAGCGGGCAATATCGATCACACATTGGTCGCGGCTAAGGTGGGAGAGGGGGCAACGCGCGGCGTTGCAGAGGGGGTTGAGGGTTGTGCGGGCGAGGAGGCGGGGGCTGGTCGCGGCCGTTCTGATGGGGGCGGTCATGGTGGGGGCGCTCGCGGGGTGCGGGACGAAGGTCGGCGCGGGGGCGACGGTGCCGACGGAGACCGGGCCGATTCCGTGGACGACGTTCCAGCCGTCCGCGGTCACCGGGGCCCATCTCGCCGCCGACCAGCGCACGGTGACCCTGGACACGCAGGTCCCCGACGGCCCGCACGCGTGCGTGCGTGACCTCACGGCGAAGCTGGGCGAACCCGGTCCCGGACTCGTCCGGGTGCAGGTCACCTTCAGCTCCCCCTCGGGCGACCGCCGTTCCGGCTGCACCAAGGAGCGCAGCACGCCGACCCGTGTCGTCCTGCCCGCGCCGCTCGGCGAACGCGAGCTCGTCGTCGACGACTTCACGGTCTTCACCGCCGACGGCGCCACCCCGCCCGACCTCCGCCTGTGCGGCAAGCTCGGCTGCCACCCGGCGCCCACCGGCTGCACCCCCGCGTCCTACGACCAGGCCCTGATGGCCGTCGACGCCCCCATGCACACCTACCGCGACGCGACCGACTGCCAGGGCACATGGCTCGTCATCGACTTCTCCTGGCGAACGGGGCCGGCCTGCGCGGGCGAGACGAAGGATCCCGCGTGCTCGTCCCGGCTGGGCGACCGTGTGTTCTTCCGCGCGGAGACGTCCGGCTGGGTCCCGATCGTCCACGACCGGTCCGGCGGCTGCGCCGCCATCCACCGGCGCGAGCCCGCCTTCCCGACCTCCATGTGCGGGCCGCTGGCGCCTCTCTCCCTCAGATGAGCGGGAGTTCGCCCTCCCTCACGGCCCGCGTGAAAGCGGTCCACGC
>WRCZ01000054.1 GCA_009783685.1 Actinomycetes bacterium | reverse complement strand
GCGTGCTTGTGGTCGGGGTAGACGTGCAACAGGATCGTGGTGTCCGAGCGGCCTATCGCGCCGGACGCCGAACCGCCGAGCTTGCCGTTCTCGCCGGAGCGGGTGTCGGAGCCGATCAGCAGGACGTTCACCGGCTTGTTGCCGTTGGCGTCCGCCTTCGCCGCCTGCGGCCGGTTCTTGCTGAGCCCGGACGAGTCGAACGTGGAGATGTTGGCGTTCAGCTTGAGGTAGACCACACCCGCACCGCCGACCACCAGCACCACAAGGCCCACGGCTATGCCGATGATCCAGCGCTTGCGGCTCCGCTTGCGCTTCAGCCCACGAACGCCCATTCCCACACCTTCGGTCCGGCGGCTCACGCAGCCACGGCGAAGCCCCAACGTCTATCACTGGAAAGCCGGGCGAATGTATGACTCCGGTCACACACGACCCGGCGGCGGGCTCCCGGCCCGGCCAGCCACCGTACCCGCTGGAATTCCGCCGTCCACCGAATGTGAGATGCGTGACGCCACCGGCGCTCTTTCCGGTATTTACGGAATGGCCGTCACTGTCCTTGTATCCACCGGCTTTTCCCACCGGCCGCCGCACCGGCCGTTCCGCCGTGATTCCAGCGGGAGTTCACGGGAATTCACGCGCAGCCGCGCCGGAGCGGCCGGGAGGTCCTCCGCTTCCACGGCCCGGCGCGGCGGCCGCGGTCAGCCCTCCGCGGGGTCCTCGCGCAGCGCCTCGTCGAGGGTGCGGAACGGGCGGAACACCCCGTCCAGGCCGGTCATCGCGAGCAGCCTGCGGGTCGGCGGGTGGTCGCAGGCCATCCGGATCCGGCCGCCCCGGTCGAGCACCCGGCGCCGGGCGCGCAGCAGCAGCGACAGGCCGAAGCAGTCGATGAACTCCACCCCGCACAGGTCGAGCACCACCACCAGCGGCGGCTCCGGCCACTGCGCGGCGGCCGCCAGATGCGCGCCGACGTCCTCGGCCGCGCCCAGGTCGATCTCGCCGGTCAGTTCCACGACCGTGATCGCCTGCACCCGGTAGGTTCTGGCGTACGGCGTGGGATGCGGAATGCTCTCGCCCAGCCTCCGGGCGTACTCCGGCCGCTGCTCCCCGTCGTGGTGCACGCACGCCCCCCTCGTACCGTCGGCCCCTTACGTGACCTGCAGTAACCGTAGGGGAAGCAGAGCGTCACCGGGGAGGGCGCCCGGGGCATCTTGGGGCCATATTCACCCCGCGGAGTGAAGATCGCCTTCGGGGGCGCGCGGCGCGAAGGGGAATGGCGTCCGGCCGTGCTGGATCGAGATCCACTTCAGGGTGGTGAAGGCCTCGACGGTCGCGTCGCCGTTCAGCCGGCCGAGGCCCGACGCCTTCTCGCCGCCGAACGGCACCCCGGGCTCGTCGGCGATGGTGCCGTCGTTGACGTGGATCATGCCGGTCTCGACGCGGTGGGCGAACCGCACGCCACGCTCGATGTCCGCGGTGTGCACCGCACCGCTCAGGCCGAACGGCGTGTCGTTCGCCAGCCGCACCGCCTCGTCGTCGCCGTCGAACGGCACCAACAGCACGACGGGGCCGAACAGTTCGCGCCGCAGGATCGGCGCCTCGGGCGGCAGGCCGGCCAGCACCGTGGGCGGCACCAGGGTCCCGTCGGCCTCGCCGTGCAGCAGCGCGGTGGCGCCGCCCGCGAGGGCCTCGGCGACCGCCTGGGTGACGTGCTCGGCCTGCGTGGCGTTGATCAGCGGCCCGATGTCGGTGGCGGGGTCGGCCGGGTCGCCGACCCGCAGCGCCGCGACCCGGGCCACGAACTTCTGGGTGAACTCCCGCTCCACCCGGCGGTCCACCAGGATCCGGTTGGCCGCCATGCACACCTGGCCCTGGTGCGCGAAGCGGCTGAACACCGCGGCGTCCACCGCGTAGTCCAGGTCGGCGTCGTCCAGTACCACCAGGGCGCTGTTGCCGCCGAGTTCGAGCACGCAGCGCTTGAGGTGCGCGCCGGCCACGGTGGCCACCCGGCGCCCGACCCGGTCGGAGCCGGTGAACGAGATCACCCGCGGCACCGGGTGCTCCAGGAAGGCGTCCTCGATCTCGGCGATGTCGGTGAGCACCACGTTGAACAACCCCGGCGGCAGCCCGGCGTCCTCGAAGATCCTGGCGATCAGCGTGCCCCCGACGACCGGCGTGCACTGGTGCGGCTTGAGCACCACGCCGTTGCCCAGCGCCAAGGCCGGGGCGATCGACTTCAGCCCGAGGAACAGCGGGAAGTTGAACGGGCTGATGACGCCGACGACGCCGGCCGGCAGCCGGTACAGCCGGTTCTCCTTGCCGTCGACCGGGGAGGGCAGCAGCCGGCCCTCGGGGCGCATGGCGAGCGCCATGGACTCCCGCAGCATGTCCTTGGCCAGCGAGAGCTCGAAGCCGGCCTTGAGGCGGGTACCGCCCAGCTCGGCCACGATCGCCCCGGTGATCTCCTCCTCGCGCTCCTCCACGATCCGCAGCGCGCGCTCCAGGACCGCCCTGCGCGCGTAGGCGCCGACCCGCGCCCACGCCCGCTGCGCCGTCTCCGCCGCGCGGTACGCCTCGTCCACCTCGGCCACGGTGGCCACCGTGATGGAGGCCAGCTTGTCGCCGCTGTAGGGATCGAAGTCGACGATGTCCCAGGACCCGGAGCCGGGCCGCCACTGTCCGGCTATGTACTGCTGGGCCAGTTCGGAGAAGAGGGTCACACCGTCCCTTTCGTCGGGTCCTGCCGGGTCACAGCCGGTGTCGCGTCACGTCCGGTGCGGGTCACCGCGGGTGCGGTGTCACCCGGTACCGGGTCAGAGCTCACGCTGGAAGGCGTGCAACCAGTCAAGGGAGTCGGCGGTGTTGAGGGCCATCCGGTCCAGGGCGTCCATCGCCCGCGTGTACTCCACGACCTCGTCGTGCTTGTCGATGTAGAGCGCGCCGGTCAGCTGCTCCAGGTAGACGAGGTCGGGCAGGTCCGACTCGGGGAAGCTCAGCAGGGTGAACGCGCCGCCGCCCGCGGGGTGCCCGCCGGTGGCGAACGGCAGGATGCGGACGTCCACGTTGGGCGCCTCGGCGGTCTCCAGGATGTGGCGGACCTGGTCGCGCATCAGGGCCGGGCCGCCGAAGGGGCGGCGCAGCGCGCCCTCGTCCATCACCGCGACGAAGTGCGGCGCCCGCTCGGAGACCAGCAGCTTCTGCCGCTCCAGGCGCAGGCCCACGCGCCGCTCCACCCACGGCTCGGCTCCCTCGGGGTGGCCGAGCCGGATCACCGACCTTATGTAGTCCTCGGTCTGCAGCAGGCCGTGCACGAACTGCACCTCGAAGGTGCGGATGAGGGCGGCGGACTCCTCCAGCCCGACGTACGTCTGGAACCAGGTCGGCATGACCTCGCCGTAACCGTGCCACCAGCCGGCCGCGTTGGCCTCGCGGACCAGGCCGAGCAGGGCGAGCCGCTCGGGCTCCTCGGTCACCCCGTAGAGCGTGAGCAGATCGGCGACGTCCCGCTCCTTGAAGGAGACGCGGCCCAGCTCCATGCGGCTGATCTTCGACTCGGAGGCCCGGATCGAGTAGCCCGCGTCCTCCCGGGAGATGCCCCGGGACTCGCGCAGCCGCCGCAGCTGCGCGCCGAGCAGCATTCGCCGCACGATGGAGCCGCCTCCCGGCTGCCCTGCGCTCATAGGTCACGCTCCGCCCTTGGTTCATCAGCAGTCTGCCACTAATGGACTGCGCGCAGTACCCATTCGGTCACTCTCCATCGTCACGTGCATCAATTCCTTGCAGATGCACGTGCAGACGCTCTTGCAACCCGGGGTACTGATCCATGAGCATGGTGGCTGTGCAGATACCTCGGGGGCTCGCATGAGGGCAGAGGCAACAGCTGTGCTGGAACCGTTATGGCAGGGAGTGCTCGCACCGGAGGAGCTCGCCGAGTCCAACGGGGCCACCTGCGAGCTGCCCGCCGCGCTGGAGTCGGTGCGCCAGGCGCGCCACTTCACTCGCGCGACCCTGCAGCGCTGGGATCTCGGCATCCTGCGCGACTCGATCGAACTGGTCGCCTCCGAGCTGGTGACCAACGCGCTGCGCTACGCCGTGCCGGTCGGCACGCCGGGTACGCCGGTGCGGTTGAGCCTGGTCCGCTGGACGTCCCGCGTGGTGTGCGCGGTGCGCGACCCCAGCGTGACGGCGCCGATCGCCAAGGACCCGGACTACGTCGCCGAGACCGGCCGCGGCCTGCACCTGGTGGACTCGTTCAGCGAGAACTGGGGCTGGCACCCGCTGAGCGGCGCCGGGAAGGTGGTCTGGGCGCTGTTCCTCGCCCCCGGGCCGCACTGAAGCCGGCTGAAGCCAGCCGACGCCGGCCGACGCGGACAGAAGCAGACCGGAGCGGACCGAGGCAGAACGCCGGAACGGACGTCCCGGAACTCCTGGCGGAACTCCGGGCGAAAGCGCGCGTCCGGCGATCAGCCTCCGGCGAGGTGGTCGAACTCACCGGCCTTCACGCCGATGATCATCGACTCGATCTCCGCCTGCGTGTAAATCAGCGCGGGCCCGTCCGGAAAGCGCGAATTGCGCACGGCCACCTCGCCGCCCGGCAGTGCGGCGAACTCCATGCACGTGCCATTGGCATTGCTGTGACGGCTCTTCTGCCAGACGACCCCGGTAAGGTCTTCCGCCGACATTCCATTCTGCGTCCGGCGCATCAGTCACTCCCCATAAGTGCCTTGGCTGGTACGGGAGATGATAACTCGAAGAAAGAGCACGTGCATCTGCACGTGCATGTGCACGTGCAGTCACTCCGCGTGATCTGCGGGCCCGCGTTCAGCGGGCGGTCACCGGCGGGAAAACCCGTCAGTCACCCCCGTGCAGTCGGATACGATATTGACGGTCCGTAGACGAATTACTCACTCCGTGCAACGAATTGGGAGCAGCCTGCAATGGCTCGTCACCTCATCACCTCAGCCCTGCCCTATATCAACGGGATCAAGCACCTGGGCAACATGGTGGGGTCCATGCTCCCGGCGGACGTGTACGCGAGGTACCTGAGGCAGCGCGGGAACGACGTCCTCTACATCTGCGCCACCGACGAGCACGGCACCCCCGCGGAACTGGCCGCAAAGGAGGCCGGGCTGCCCGTCGACGTCTTCTGCGCCCAGGCGCACGACGCCCAGAAGGCGATCTACGACGGCTTCGAGCTGTCCTTCGACCACTTCGGCCGCAGTTCCTCGGCGGAGAACCGGGACATCACCCAGCACTTCGCCCGCCGCCTCTTCGCCAACGGCTTCATCGAGGAGCGCGCCGTCCGCCAGGTGTACTCGCTGGCCGACGAGCGCTTCCTGCCCGACCGCTACATCGTCGGCACCTGCCCGCACTGCGGGTACGACAAGGCGCGTGGTGACCAGTGCGAGAACTGCACCCGGGTGCTGGACCCGACCGACCTGATCGACGCGCGGTCGGCGATCAGCGGGAGCAGCGCGCTGGAAGTCCGGGAGACCAAGCACCTGTTCCTCCTGCAGTCGAAGCTGGCCGGCGAGGTCGAGGCGTGGATCGACGCCAACAGCGCCGACTGGCCGACCCTCGCCTCGTCGATCGCCCGCAAGTGGCTCACCGAGGGGCTCCAGGACCGGGCCATCACCCGCGACCTCGATTGGGGCGTCCCGGTCCCGGCCGACACCTGGCCCGAACTGGCCGCCGAGGGCAAGGTCTTCTATGTCTGGTTCGACGCTCCGATCGAGTACATCGGTTCCACCAAGGAGTGGGCGGACGTCGACCCGGACAACCGCGACTGGAAGTCCTGGTGGTACGAGGCGGACGGCGGTGAGCACCCGGTCCGCTACACCGAGTTCATGGCCAAGGACAACGTCCCCTTCCACACCGTGATGTTCCCGGCGACCCAGCTGGGCACCCGCGAGCCGTGGAAGAAGGTCGACTACGTCAAGGCCTTCAACTGGCTGAACTACTACGGCGGGAAGTTCTCCACCTCGCAGCGCCGCGGCATCTTCACCGACGCCGCGCTCGAACTGCTGCCGGCCGACTACTGGCGCTACTTCCTGATGGCGAACGCGCCGGAGTCCGACGACACGTCCTTCACCTGGGAGCTGTTCGCCTCCTCGGTGAACAAGGACCTGGCCGACACCCTCGGCAACTTCGTGAACCGGGTGCTGTCCTTCTCCCGCAAGCGGTTCGGCGACGAGGTCCCGGCGGGCGCGCCGGCCGGCGCCGCGGAGGCGAAGCTCGGCGAGCAGGTGGCCGCGCTGCTGGCGGAGTACGAGTCGCACCTGGACACCCTCCAGTTCCGCAAGGCCGCGCAGGCGCTGCGCGCCCTGTGGAGCGCGGGCAACTCCTACCTGGAGGAGAAGGCCCCCTGGATGGCGATCAAGACCGACCCGGACGGCGCCGCGCTGACGCTGCGCACCGCGATGAACCTCATCCACCTCTACGCGATCGTCTCCGAGCCGTTCATCCCGGCGTCGGCGAAGGCCATGCGCGCCGCGTTCCTGCTGCCGGCGGACGACGCCGCGTGGGTGACCGCGGACGAGGCCCGCACGCTGGCGTCGGTGCCGGCCGGCACGCCGTTCACCGTCCCGCCGGTGCTCTTCGCCAAGATCACCGACGAGGACCTGGCCGCGTACGTCGAGCGCTTCGGCGGCGACCCGGACCAGGCCGCCTGAGCCGGCGTCGCAGCACGGACGTGAGGGCCGCCCCCGGCCAGGGGGCGGCCCTCACGCGCGTTTCCGGGGAGGCGGTGTCCCTCAGCGCGCCAGGGAGGCGGCGTCGCCCATCACCACGACGGGGTGGAGCGACGGGTCCAGGGTGCGCAGCAGCGTCCGCATGGCCTCGGCGGGCAGGCTCACGCAGCCCTGGGTGGCGCCGCCGTGGTCCACGTGCAGCCAGATCCCGCCGCCGCGGGACTGTCCCAGCGGACGGGTCCAGTCGCGCGGCGACATCCCCGGCTTGCGGTTGTAGTTGATGGCGATCACGTAGTCGAAGGCGCCGGCGAGCGGCTCGCCCTCGACGCCGGTGCCGTGGACGGTGAAGCCGATCGGGGCGTGGTCGTAGGTGAGCCGGGTGCCCGGGTCGGCGAGCCGGCCGCCGGCGTCGGTCAGGGTGTAGACGCCGATCGGGCTGCGCAGGTCGCCGGTGCGGTGCTCGTCCGTCCAGCCCCGGGCCGCGTTGTGCGCCGGCCAGACCGGGCTCGCGGGGGCCCAGCCGGCCACCGGGTCGCGCCGGTAGAGCGTGACCTTCCCGGTCGTCGCGTCGCGGCCGGTCCCGGTGACCAGGACCGCCTGCCGGGCGTCCGCCGGGACGCCGGCCAGGGTGCGGGCGCCGACGCCCGGCAGCGTCGCGGGCCGGGGGACGGGGGCGTCCCGTCCGGCGCGGCCGGCCGGGGGCTGGGCGGTGGACAGCGGTGCCACGTCGTCGACCCGCGAGGGCCGGGCGCCGTCGACGGAGCCGGTGCAGGCGGTGAGCAGCAGGGCTGCGGCCGCCAGGGCCGCGGCCGCGGCCGCGCGCCGGGGTGCGGCGGGCGGGCCGGCGCGGCCCGGTTCGGTGCGTACAGGGGCACGACGGGGTGCGGTGGGCACGGGGAGCATGCCTTTCACGTGAAGTCTGCGGTCGTCAGGACGTCGCGGACGCGCGCCAGTTGGGCGGGTCCGGGGTGGGAGAGGCAGGCCGTCGCCAGGACCAGCACGGCGGATCCCGACCGGTCGGTGAGCTGGGTTCCCAGCTGCACGGTCCCGCCCACCGAGTGGCAGGCGGTGACCACGGTCTCGTCGCCGACCTCGAGGTGGCGGACGCGGGCCTTGTCGGCCATGGCCTGGTTGAGCTGGAAGGTCAGCTGGATCAGGACGCCGTCGCTTCCCAGGACGCGCTGAAGCGGCGTGCAGAAGTCGTCCAGCGCGTTGGCGCAGCCGCCTTGGGGCAGGGCCAGCGCCTGGGACGACGCCCACGCGGTCGCCGAGCCGCCGGGCGCGAGGACCGACCAGCCGCGCGGCAGCCGCAGGTCCAGGCCGCCGAGGTCGGCGAAGTGCCGTGTCTGGACGGACGCGTCGACGGTCGGCGACGGGCCGCCGACCGTGGTGGGCGCGCCGCCGGAGGCCGGCGGCACGATCGCCGTGGGGCCGCCCGGCACGGTGGGCGCCGGGTCCCGCCCGGAGACGCCCGGGACCAGCAGCCCGGCCACGGCGACGGCGAGCGCCGCCGCGCCGGACAGCCCGGCCGCGCGCCTGCGGCGGCGCCGCCGCACGCGTGCCCGTACGGACTCCAGGCGCTGGGCGGGCGCGGGCAGTTGGGGTACCGCCCGCTCCAACAGGGCCCGCAGTTCCCGCTCTTCGAACGGGGAGACGGGCGCGGAAGCAGGATCGGAACCGGGCTCGACATCGGGTGCGGGACCGGGCTCGGACGTGGCACCGGATGCGGAAACGGGCGCGGGTTCGGGTTCGGGTGAGTTCACAGCCGCTCACCGCGCTCCGCGCCGACCGCGTCCAACGCGCCGGGCAGCCGCCCGCGCAGGGTGCGCAGTGCCTTGGCCGCCTGGCTCTTGACCGTGCCCTCGGAGCAGCCGAGGGCCGCCGCGGTCTCCGTGACGCTCAGGTCCTCGAAGTACCGCAGCACCACGACGGAACGCTGGCGCACCGGCAGGGCGCGTATCGCCGCGGCCAGGGCCTGCTCCAGGTCGACCTCGGCGAACGGGTCGGCCGGGCCCGCCCGTTCGGGCAGGTCCTGGTGCGGGACCTCGCCGCGCCAGCGGCGCCGCCACCAGGAGGCATGGGTGTGCACCAGTGCCTTGCGGACGTACGCCTCCGGGTTCTCGTCCGCGAGGCGGTGCCAGCGCGGCCAGACCCTGGCCAGCACGGTCTGCAGCAGGTCCTCCGCGAGATGGGCGTCGCCCGTGAGCAGCCAGGCGACCCGCAGCAGCCGTGGGCCGCGCGCCGCCACGAACTCCTCGAACCCGGGTTCGCTCACCGTGTGTCCTCTCCACACAAGGTGAACACGCTGGACCCCCGCCCGGGTTGCCTCCGGCCCGAAGGAGTGTGCCGACGATCGAACCCGTCGGGGATCCTCAGCACACTCCCCGGCCGGGGCGCGGGGTTCAGGACTTCTGCGGGGGCTTGCGGAGCTGGAGGTGCAGCTCCCGCAGGCGTGCCTCGGTCACCTCGGAGGGCGCGCCCATGAGGAGGTCCTGGGCGTTCTGGTTGAGCGGGAACGCGATCGTCTCGCGGATGTTGGGCTCGTCCGCCAGCAGCATGACCATGCGGTCCACGCCCGGGGCGATGCCGCCGTGCGGCGGCGCGCCGTAGTGGAAGGCGCGCAGCATGCCGCCGAACTCGGCCTCGACCGTGGCCCGGTCGTACCCGGCGATCTCGAACGCCTCGTACATCACGTCCGGTTCGTGGTTCCTGATCGCGCCGGACGACAGCTCGATGCCGTTGCAGACGATGTCGTACTGCCAGGCCAGGATGTCCAGCGGGTCCTTGGTCCGCAGCGCCTCCAGGCCGCCCTGCGGCATGGAGAACGGGTTGTGCGAGAACTCGATCTGCCCGGTGTCCTCGTTGCGCTCGAACATCGGGAAGTCCACGATCCAGCAGAAGCGGAAGACGCCCTCGTCGAACTGCCCGGCACGCTTGGCCGCCTCGACCCGCACCGGGCCCATGATCTTGGAGACCTCGTCGAACTCGCCGGCGCCGAAGAAGATCGCGGTGCCCGGCTTGGCGCCGACCGCGGCCAGCAGCGCGGCCACGTCCTGCTCGGTGAGGAACTTGGCGATCGGCCCGGTCAGCGCGTTGTCGTCGCCGACCCGCACCCACGCCAGGCCCTTGGCGCCGAGCGAGACCGCGTAGTCGCCGAGCGAGTCGAAGAACTTCCGCGGCTGGTCGGCGGTGTCGTGCACGGCCAGCGCCCGCACGTGCTTGCCGGCGAACGCCTTGAACTCCGAGCCGGCGAACACCGCGGAGACGTCGACGAGTTCCAGCGAGGTGCGCAGGTCCGGCTTGTCGTTGCCGTACTTCAGCATCGCCTCGCGGAACGGGATGCGCGGGAACGGCGAGGTCACCGTGCGGCCGCCGCCGAACTCGGTGAACAGGTCGGTCATGACCTTCTCGATGACGCCGAAGACGTCCTCCTGCTCGACGAAGCTCATCTCCACGTCGAGCTGGTAGAACTCGCCGGGCGAGCGGTCGGCGCGGGAGTCCTCGTCGCGGAAGCACGGCGCGATCTGGAAGTAGCGGTCGAAGCCGGAGATCATCAGCAGCTGCTTGAACTGCTGCGGGGCCTGCGGCAGCGCGTAGAACTTCCCGGCGTGCACCCGGGAGGGCACCAGGAAGTCGCGGGCGCCCTCGGGCGAGGTGGCCGACAGGATCGGGGTGGCCATCTCGTTGAAGCCGAGCGCGGTCATCTCGCGGCGCAGGAACCCGATCACCTGGGTGCGCAGCATGATGTTGCGGTGCATGCGCTGGCGGCGCAGGTCGAGGAAGCGGTTGGTGAGCCGCATCTCCTCGTTGGCGTTGTCCTCCGGGAAGACCGGGAACGGCAGCTGGTCGGCGGCGCCGAGCACCTCGACCGAGGTCACCTCGACCTCGACCTCCCCGGTGGGCAGCTCCGGGTTGACGTTCTCCGCGGAGCGCGCCACCACCCGGCCGTCCACCCGCAGCACCGACTCCTTGGACTGCCCGGCGAGCTGGTCGTAGACCGGCGAGCCGGGGTGCACGACCAGCTGGGTGAAGCCGTAGTGGTCCCGCAGGTCGACGAAGAGGATGCCGCCCAGATCGCGGCGATTGTGCAGCCAGCCGGACAGGCGGACGTCGGTGTCGACGTCGGTGGCGCGCAGCTCTCCGCAGGTGTGGGACCGGTACCGGTGCATCGTTCGTCCAAGTCGGGTCGTCGCGATAGAGGGGGAACCCGCACAGCCTACCGGCGCGGGGTACCCCTCCCCTCGCCGGATCGCTTGACCCAAAACTCACCTATCCCCATAAACTGGGCCAATGCGCACCGAGGACGTCCTCGCCGCCGTCGGATACGGCGTGTGGCAGTGGGACGAATCCACCGGCACGGTCACGGTCGACGGGCGCGCGGCCCGGTTGCTCGGGCTGTCCGGCGGGCCCGCCACGCACCGCTCGTCCGAGGTGCGCGCATGCCTGCACCCCGCCGACTACGTGGCCCTGGCCGGCGCGGTGTCGCTGGCCACCGCCGAGGGCACGGTCGCCGAGTCGCTGCTGCGGGTGGTCGGTGAGGACGGCACCGTGCACCGCACGGTGCGGGCCCGGCTGCGGCCGCAGGGCCCGCTGCTCAGCGGCACCCTGCACGAGGTCCGCGACCGCGCCCGGCCCGGCGTCGCGCCGGCCGGGGACTGGCGGCGCTCCCGGGAGGCGTTCCTGCTGGACGCCGGCCGCGCCCTGGCCGAGGCCGACTCCACCGCCGAGGTGCTGCGGGTCGCCGCCACCCTGTCCATGCCCGGCTTCTCCCCCGACGGCCACGCCGTCTTCGGGGTCGACGGCGACCGGCTGTCGGTCATCGGCCACCACGGCCAGGAGGTGCTGGACCGCGCCCTGCTGAACGTCTCGCTGAACGCCGACTACCCGGCCGCGGTCGTGGTCCGCACCGGCCAGGCGGTGTACGTGCAGTCCCCCGAGGCGTACCAGGAGCGCTTCCCGTACAGCTGGCCGATGGTCAAGCCGTACGGGCGGACCTCCTGGGCCTACCTGCCGCTGGTCGTCGCCGGGTCGACGATCGGGGCGTGGATGGCGGCGTTCCGCGAGCCGGTGGACTTCACCCCGGACGAGCGGTCGGTGCTCACCACCGTGGCCCGGATGCTGGCCCAGGCGCTGTCCCGCGCCCACGTGCACGAGTCGGAGCGGGCCCTGTCCGACGGCCTGCAGCGCACCATGCTGCCCGCCCGCGAGCCGGAGATCGACGGCATGGCGGTCGCCGCCCGCTACGTGCCGACCGGCGGCGGCCTTCAGGTCGGCGGCGACTGGTACGACGTGATCGACCTGCCGTCCGGCCGGACCGCGATCGTCATCGGGGACGTGCAGGGCCACGACGTGCGCGCCGCCGGGATCATGGGCCAGCTGCGGATCGCGCTGCGGGCCTACGCGGCCGAGGGGCACGGCCCGGACGCCGTGCTCTCCCGGGCGTCACGGTTCCTGTCCGGCCTCGCCGCGGAGGCCGACTGGGACGACGTGCGGTTCGCGACCTGCCTGTACCTGGAGGTCGATCCGGCCACCGGCACCCTCGACGTGGCGCGCGCCGGCCATCCCGAGCCCGCGATCCGGCTCGCCGACGGCACCACCATCCTGCGCCGCACCGCGGGCGGGCTGCCGCTGGGCGTGCAGCGGGACGCCGACTACCCGACGACGCGGCTGGTGCTGGAGCCGGGCGAGGTGCTGCTGCTGTGCACCGACGGGCTGATCGAGACCGGCGGGCACGACCTGAGCAGCGGCTGGCTGCGGCTGTGCGAGGTGCTTGAGGCGGGCCCCGCCGAACAGCTGGAGCAGCTCGCCGACTCGCTGGTCCGGGCCGTCCACGGCCCGGCCTCCCACCACACCACCGGGCCGCTGGCCGACCGCCGCGAGGACGACATCGCGCTGGTGCTGCTGCGCCGCGACCCCGACGGCCCCACCTGCGCCGTCCCGGTGCGCCGCACCGTGCTGACCGTCCGGCAGAACGACCCGGGCCTGATCCGCTCGGTCCGCCACGACGTCCGGGCGATGCTGCACGACTGGTGCTCGGCCGACCAGCGCGAGTCGGCGGTGCTGCTGGTCTCCGAGATGATCACCAACGTGCTGGTGCACACCGACGAGGACGCGACGCTGACCGCGCAGGTCACCGGGATGCCCGGGACCCGCAGCCTGCACATCGAGGTGGGCGACCGGTCCGACGACATGCCGCACCGCCGCTCGCCCGGCGAGATGGCCTCCTCCGGGCGCGGCCTGCTGCTGATGGAGGAACTCGCCGACGCGTGGGGCGTGGATCCGCGCGGCGACGGCAAGTCCATCTGGTTCGAGCTGCACGAGGCACGGCCGCCCCTGGACGAGGAGCCGTCGGACGAGCCGGAGGAGCCGGCCGGGGCCGCGTGACGCGCGGGTGCCGCCGGCGCGCGGTGCCGCGTGCCGGTCAGCGGCGGGCGGCCCTCGCGATGGTGGCGGTCCCGGCCGGCGCCGCGGCCCCGGCGGTTTCGGGCACCAGGGCCGGCGCCTGCTCCGAGGCGGACGCGGCGTGCGCCGAGGTGCGGCGGTGCGCGGCGAGGGTGGCCACCACGGTGAGCGCGAGCCCGATCCCGGCCCAGGCGGCGAGCACCAGCAGCGGCCCGCGGGCGCCGTGGCCGTGGAAGAAGGCGGTGTCCCGCAGGGCCGCGGCCCCCGCGCCGGGCGGCAGCAGCCGGCCGATCGCGCCCACCGGGCCCGGCAGCAGCTCCGGCGCGGAACTCGCCCCCGACCAGGCGTTGCCCAGCATCATCACCAGCAGCGAGCCGAGGCCGATGCCCCTGGGGCCCAGCAGCGCGCCCAGGCCGCACACCGCGGCCGCGACCCCGAGCACGAGCAGCGCCACCACCGCGCCGTCCGCCACGACGCCGCCGGTCAGCACCCCGAGCCAGGTGTTCCCGAGGGCCACGGCGGTGGCGCCCACGGCCGCCGCGGCCAGCACCAGCACCACCAGGCGCTGCCGCACCCCGCCCAGCGCGAGGCAGGCGAGGGCGCCCACGGCGAGGCCGGTCACCACGGTGGGCAGCACGGACGCGGCGAAGGCGGCGCCGCGCGGGTCGGCGGACGGCAGCGGGACGACGTCGGTCACCGGCGCGGGCCCGCCCGGCAGCTGCGCGGCGAGCTGCTGCAGCAAGGTGGCCACGGCGGGCGAGGCGGCGGTGGCTGTGAGCACCTGGAGTCCCTGGGGGCCGGCGACCACGGCGCCGTAGACCTCGCGGTGCTCGATCCCGGTCCTGGCGGCCGCGGCGCCGGCGTACCGGTGGACGGCGAACGCGCCGCTGCCGGCGTGCGCGGCCAGTCCGTGCTCGACCTGGGTGACCGCGCGCTCGGGGCCGGCGACGCCGACGGGGAGGTCGCGCGGGGCGGTGCGGGCGGCCGGCCAGGAGAACGCCCACAGCAGGAACGCCGCGATCAGCGGCAGGACGACGATCAGGGCGGCGCTGCGGGCCACCGGGCGTGGCGTGGCGCGGGCCATCGGACCCCCTAAAGAGAATGAACATTCGTTTTTACATGCCACCCCAGCCTGCGCCGGACCGCCCGCGTTGTCAAGAAAGGAACGTTCGCTTTACCGTGGGCCCATGCCTCGCGTCTCCCAGGAACACACCGACGCCCGCCGCCGGCAGATCCTCGCCGGAGCGCGCCGCTGCTTCGCCGCCAACGGCTTCCACGCCACCTCGATGCAGGACCTGCTGGGCGAGATGGGCCTGTCGGCCGGGGCCTTCTACCGCTACTTCACGGGCAAGGACGCGCTGATCAACGCGATCGCCGAGGAGTCCCTCGACCGGGTCACCGACGAACTGGCCGAGTACTTCGCGCAGGAGCCGCTGCCCGAGCTGCCCGAGCTGCTGGCGGGCGTGCCCGCCGCGCGCATCACGCCGCTGCTCGACCAGGAGACCCGGGACGTGCTGATGCAGATCTGGTCGGAGTCGATGCGCTCCCCCGAGCTGCGCGAGCGCGTGCAGGACGGCTTCGCGACGCTGCTGGCCATGCTGGCGGGGATGATGCGCCGCTACCGCGACCGCGGCGACCTGCCCGCCGACGCGGACCCCGAGGCGTGCGCCCGCGCCGCGCTGGGCCTGATCCAGGGCTACGTCCTGCAGCGCACCGTGTTCGGCCTCGACGCGCCCGAGCCGTTCACCACGGGCCTTCGCACCCTGCTCTCGCCGCGCTGACGCGGGCCGCGGACATGCGGCGGGCCGGGCACGCGCGGTGCGCGTGCCCGGCCCGTGCGGTCAGGCGTCAGCGGCCGTAGGGCGAGTCGGCGGGGATGGTCCCCAGCCGTCCGGCCTTGAAGTCGTCGAAGGCCTGGGCCAGTTCGGCGTGGGTGTTCATCACGAACGGGCCGTACTGCATCATCGGCTCGCGGATCGGCAGGCCGCCGAGCAGGACCACCTCGAAGTTCGGGGAGTGGGAGTCCTGCGACTCGTCGGCGCGGATCGTCAGCGACTCGCCCTTGCCGAAGACCACGGCCTGGCCCATCCCGAACGGCCGGCTCTGCGGACCGGCGAAACCGCGTCCGGCCAGGCCGTAGGCGAGCGCGTTGAAGTCCGCCCGCCAGGGCAGCGTGACCTCGGCCCCGGGATTGACCGAGATGTGGATCATCGTGATCGGGGTGTGGGTCGAGCCGGGCCCCTGGTGGCCGCCGAGGTCGCCGGCGATCAGCCGGATCAGGGAGCCGCCGTCGGCCGAGGTGAGCAGCTTCAGGCCGCCGGACCGGATGTCCTGGTACTTGGGCGGCATCATCTTGTCGGACATCGGCAGGTTCACCCACAGCTGGAGGCCGTGGAAGAGGCCGCCGCTCATCACCAGGGACTCCGGCGGGGTCTCGATGTGGAGCAGGCCGGACCCGGCGGTCATCCACTGGGTGTCGCCGTTGGTGATGGTGCCGCCGCCACCGTGGCTGTCCTGGTGGATGAAGGTGCCGTCCATGATGTAGGTGACGGTCTCGAAGCCGCGGTGCGGGTGCCACGGCGTGCCCTTGGGCTCGCCGGGCGCGTACTCCACCTCACCCATCTGGTCCATCATGATGAACGGGTCGAGGTGCCGGTAGTCGATGCCCGCGAAGGCACGGCGGACCGGGAATCCCTCCCCTTCCAGGCCGCTCGGCGCGGTCGACACGGCCAGCGCGGGACGCGGAGCGGCATCGGGTTCTGCGGTCACCCGCGGCAGCGCCAGCGGGTTCTCAACGGTCACTGCGGGCATGTGGGGTGCCTCCTTGCGGTGGTCTCACAAACGAATTTAGTTGAACTCTTAACATCTCGCAAGGCGTCACCATTCCCTCACCGGATCCGGGCCCGCACAAGGCGGGCACAGGTGGGCGAATCCGGAGCCACGGAGCGAAAAGCGCGGAGAAGGCGGAGAAGGCGAGGCGGGGTGTCCGGCACCCCGGGGCGTCCGCGTGCGCGCGGCCGTCGGTAAGGGGATCAGCGCTCAGCCGTACATGCGGCGCATGGTGAACTCGACCATCTGCTCGACGGCCTTGGCGTCGAACACCATCCGGTGCTGCCCGTCGATATCGATCACGAAGCCGTAGCCGGTCGGCAGCAGGTCCAGCACCTCGGCGCCGGTGATCACGAAGTACTTCGACTCCTTGCCGGCGTACCGGCGCAGCTCCTTGAGCGAGCTGAACATCGGGATGACCGGCTGCTGGGTGTCGTGCAGCGCCAGGAACCCGGGGTTCTCACCGCGCGGGCAGTACACCTTGGACGTGGCGAAGACCGCCTGGAAGTCCTCGGCGGACATCGACCCGGTGGTGAAGGCCCGCACCGCGTCGGCCAGTGACGGCGGCGACGGCTCGGGGTAGGCGGGCGCCGGGTCCGGGTAGCCGCCACCCATGGATCCGGCCATGGCGTCAGGACCCGGGACCGGTCCGCCGGACCCAGGGTTCACGCTCTGCTCGTAGCCGTACACGGGCCCTAGCCTAACGGGCCCCGGCGAGGGCCCGGTCACATCCGCCCGGAAGGGGTTGCGTCTTATTACTGACGGGTAGCATCATTTCGGTACAGCCACTCTTCTTCCTTTCCGATCACTTCCCGACCAGTTGTGACAGCAGCAGCGATACGGAGCCGTCGTCATGGGCCACTACAAGTCGAACCTCCGCGACATCGAGTTCAACCTCTTCGAGGTGCTCGGCCGCGACCAGCTCTACGGCACGGGTCCGTTCGCGGAGATGGACATGGAGACCGCGAAGGACATCCTCGGTGAGCTGGCGCGCCTGGCCGAGAACGAGCTGGCGGACTCGTTCGCGGACGCGGACCGCACCCCGCCGGTGTTCGACCCGGACACCAACACCGCGCCGATCCCCGACACCTTCAAGAAGAGCTACCAGGCGTTCATGGACGCCGAGTGGTGGCGTCTGGGCATCCCGGAGG
>WRCZ01000053.1 GCA_009783685.1 Actinomycetes bacterium | reverse complement strand
CCGGCGCTTTCCGGCCGGTCGGCGCGGACCAGGGCGATGTCGGCGACCCGGGCCGCGACCTCGCGGGCGGCGGGCTCGGTGGCGTCGAGGGCGACGACCGGCCGGCAGTCCGGCGGGCACGCGCCCGAGGCGCGCATCCCCTGCCAGGTCCGTACCGCCGCCGTGGCGGCTTCCGCGGCCTCGATGGCACCGGCCGCGGCAGCCCTCCGCGCCGCCCCCATGGCGGCACCGGACTTCCGCCCGGCTCCGGACGGCGCGCCGGTCCCTCCGGCGAACCCGGCAACCCCGGCGAACGCGCCCACCTCGGCGGCCGACGTGACCACCCACCCGGCCCGGCCGCGGCTGGCCCGATCCAGCGCGGCGACCTCCGCCGCCGTTCCGGGACCTCGCGCGGCGGGGGCCGCGGCCAGCAGCCCGATCCGGTCGGCGCCGGACGCGATGCGGGCCAGCACCCCCACCGCGTCGGGCGGGCCGGCGCCGGAGTCCGCACCCGCATCCCCACCGGCACCGGCACCGGCACCCGCACCCGCACCCGCACCCGCACCCGCACCGGAACGCGCGCCGGCCGCCGTCGCCACCGTGGCGCCCGGCCCGCCCGCGGGAGGCCCACCGCCGCCGAGCGTCACGAAGTCCAGGGCCCCGCTCTCGGCCAGCCGCGCCAAGGGCAGGTACGACTCCATCGCGTAGGGCCCGCCGCAGTCGATCGCGGCACCCAGATGCAGGGTGCGGGTGGGCATGGGCCGGTGCGGCCGGGAAGGCTCGGGCGGCTGGTGAGTCCGATGCGGCGGGGACGCCGAAGGGAAGGCCGAGGCGAAGGAGGGATGCGGATCTGCGGGCATGCGAAGGCTCCGTGGCAGACGGAAGATCGGGACGTGCCTTCACACGGCTGCCGCGTCCCTCAACGCGGCCCGGCCCCAAGGGCCTTGGCACGAGGCTATGCCGACGCCTTCGCAGGCTGTCAAGGATGTCCGAGGGGTGGACACCGCGTCTCAGCGCGGTTGACGGATGCCCGGCACGGCTGCTGCACTGTCCGCATGCGCAGCTGCCGGCTGGTCACCCGCGGCCACATCGACTTCGGTCGGGTGTGGTCGGCCTCGTGTTGTCGCCGCTGACCGGCCGCTGACCGCCCCGGCCCGCCGCCCGGTGCCCCGCACCCGGCGCGCCACCCGCCTTCACACCTCCACGGCCACGCCGCCGCGGACCTTCCCTCAGCGCTTCCCCGGGCCCTCCCTCGGGCCGCGGGCACCGCGGTCGAGCACCGCTCAACCGCAGTCGCAGCACTCACAACATTCGCAGCACTCACAGCAGTCGCACCCGTCGCAACAGTCGCAGCAGTCCCCGCACTTGCTGCACCACGACTCGCGCCGCTGCCCGCTCCACGCATCGTCGTGCTCGCGGCAGCACACCTGGCACGTGCAGCACAGGCCGGTGTACACCAGGCAGCCGGCGAGCAGGCCGCGCCTGCGCGGCGGCTCGGGCGGCGGCGGGAAGCCGCCCGGCCCACCCGGCCCGCCCGGCGCATAGGGGTTGCCCGGCCCGGGCGCGTACGGATTCTGGCCGGGACCGCCCGGCGCGTACGGGCTCTGCCCCGGCCCCGGCCCGTAGGGGCTGCCCTGGTACGGGTTGGACGCCTCGGCGCCGCCGGTACCCGGAGCATGGTGCGCGCAGGAGCCGGTGCCGAACGCCCGGTCCACCGAGCGGCCCAGTTCGTGGACGAGCAGCACATGGGCCAGCCGCCCGGACGCCGAGTTCGCGAACTCGACGTCCTTCAGGGCCAGGCGTATGCCGTGCAGCGCGTCGTCGCACAGCCGACGCGCCTCGGGCAGCGCGGTGCCGGTGGCGACGAGCGGGTTCCAGGCGCCGGTGCGGGTGTCCTCGGCGAGATCCTCGACCGCGTCGAGGAGGTGGGCGAGCCGGCCGAACAGCCGCCCGGCCTCCTCCAGCGGCGCCTGGTTGGCGGGGCGTCCGGCGAGCACGGCGGTGTGGGCGAACGCCGCCGCGGTGGCGGTCTCGGTCGGCTCGGTGACGGTGAGCAGCGACGTGCCGGGGCCTGCGGCCGCCTCCACCGCGGCCTGCCGTCCGACGGCGTCGAGCAGCACCGCGGTGTCGAAGCCGAGGTCGTCGCCGCCCCGGGTGCCCGCCCTGTCCCAGCGGCGCGCGACGTTGCGGGCCGCGGCGGCGACCGGGCGCCGGGCGAACGCCCCGTCCGCGTCCTCGACATGGTCGCGGACCTTCGCCGAGGCGAGGACCAGCGAGACCGTGGCGGCCAGCCGCGCGCCCTCCCCCATCGCGACCGGCGCGGTGCGCATCCCGCGCAGCGGGCAGGGCCCGGCCTTGCGGCGCCGGCTGTCGTCGGGGGCCGTCTGCGCCTCGGTGAGCACGGAGATGACCAGGCCGTCGTAGTTGGTGGCGACCCGGGCGAACTGCCCGTGGGAGTCGCGCAGCGCCAGGCACAGCCCGCACAGGTGGGCCAGCCACGAGGCGGCCATCCCCTCCGACATGCGGTGCCGGCACGGCCTGATGATCCCGAACATTCCCCGCTCCCCGTTGTCCCGCCGTTCCAGAGCCCGCCCGGGGCCCGCCATCGCTACCGGCGGCGGTACGACTGGTACGACTGTCGTTCATGACCAGGTGATCGCCGGTCATGCTAGCGGCCCAACGCCGTCCCCCGTTCGGAGCATGTCTGCCGGGGCTTCTGACGCACCATCAGCACGCCTGCCACTCCCCGGAGGACGTAGACCCGCGCCTCCCGCGCCCCTGCGGCGCCCGCTCGCGTCCCCCTTGCGGCTGAGCCGCCCTACGGAAGTCGCGGTGCCCGGCCGGCGCGCGATGCGGAGGCCGCTCTGCGCATCGCGGGCTCATGGAGGGCCGACTCCCAGTGCCGGCAAGCGTTCTGACCATGCGTTCGTCACCGCGCACCGGCGTCCCCGGTGAACTGGCGGAGGGTCGATCGGGCCTCGACGAGGCGTCGACGCGGGCCGTCACGGGGGTCTTCGGGGACAGGGGCGTACGGCCGTTCGGCTGTGCAAATCACCCGGAAGTGGAGAGCGTTCCCATCGAACCGTCAGCTCGCTTACCCCTGTGGCGGGCTGACGGTACGCCACTATCGTGTGTGCCAGTACCGTCACAAGTCGCTCGCACGGCGGCTATCTGCTTGGCGCATCCCCCACTTTATGGATGACGATAGGACCAGCGGACGGTACGACCGCGTGAGAGAGGAGGCGTCCATGGGTTCGGTTCGACGGGCGAGTGCCTGGCTGGGCCTCGTCGACGACAACGGCGGCGAGGGCTACTACGACGAGGAGTACGCCGACTACGGCCAGGGCTCCGAGCGATCGGACACGTGGGTGACCGACCCGCGGGTGCGCGTGGCCTCGGAGTCGGCGGTGGAGCAGGGCCGCCGCATCGCCACGGTGACCCCGGACGGGTTCCGGGACGCGCGCGGCATCGGCGAGCTGTTCCGCGACGGCGTCCCGGTGATCGTCAACCTCACCGGCATGGAGCCGTCCGACGCCAAGCGGGTCGTCGACTTCGCGGCGGGACTCACCTTCGGCCTGCGCGGCTCGATCGAGCGCGTGGCGACCCGGGTGTTCCTGCTCACCCCGGCCGACTACTCGGTGATGAACGGCGACGTCCACCGCGGCGGCGACGGCTTCTTCAACCAGAACTGACCAGGGCCCTCACCGGACCGAGCGCCCCGCGGCGCCGCCTCACCCGCGGAAGGCGTCGAGTCCGGTGAGCGCCTTGCCCAGCACGAGCTGGTGCATCTCGACCGTGCCCTCGTAGGTGAGCACGGACTCCAGGTTGGTCGCGTGCCGCATCACGGGGTACTCCAGCGAGATCCCGTTGGCGCCCAGGATCGTGCGGGCGGTGCGGCAGATCTCGATCGCCTCGCGGACGTTGTTGAGCTTCCCGAAGCTGACCTGCTCGGGCCGTAGCGTGCCCGCGTCCATCCGCTGCCCGAGGTGGTGGGCGAGCAGGATCCCCTTGTGCAGCTCCACGGCCATGTCGGCGAGCTTGGCCTGGGTGAGCTGGAAGCCGGCGATCGGCCGGCCGAACTGCTCCCGCTCCTTCGCGTAGTCCAGGGCCGTCTCGAAACAGGACCTGGCCGCGCCCATCGCGCCCCAGACGATGCCGTACCGCGCGTGGTTGAGGCAGCTGAGCGGCGCGCCGAGTCCGGTGGCCCCGGGCAGCAGCGCGTCCGCGGGCAGCCGTACGCCGTCGAGCACCAGCTCGCTGGTGACCGAGGCGCGCAGGCTCCACTTGTGGTGGATCTCCGGGGCGGAGAAGCCGGGGGTGTCGGTGGGCACGGCGAAGCCGCGCACGCCCTCCTCGGTCTGCGCCCACACCACCGCCACGCCCGCCACGCTGCCGTTGGTGATCCACATCTTGCGGCCGTCGAGCACCCAGTCGGAGCCGTCGCGCTTCGCCCGGGTCCGCATGCTGGCCGGGTCGGAGCCGTGGTCGGGCTCGGTCAGGCCGAAGCAGCCGATGACCTCGCCGGCCGCCATCCGCGGCAGCCACTGCTCGCGCTGCTCCTCCGAGCCGTAGCGGTGCAGCGCGTACATCGCCAGCGACCCCTGCACCGAGACCATCGAGCGGATCCCGGAGTCGGCGGCCTCCAGCTCCAGGCAGGCCAGCCCGTACTGCACGGCGCTGGCACCGGCGCAGCCGTATCCGGTCAGCGGCATGCCCAGCGCGCCGATCGCGCCCAGCTCGCGGGCGAGTTCCCTGATGACGGGCAGCTCGCCGCGCTCGTACCAGCCGGCGACGTGCGGCAGCACGCGGTCCCTGGCCCAGGTGCGGACGGTGTCGCGGACCGCGCGGTCCTCCGGGCCGAGCAGGTCGTCCAGGCCCAGCGGGTCGTGCGCGTCGAACGGCGGCCTGGCGGCGTGGGATGCGGACATGACGGACCTCCGGCCCGGGAGAACCAGCAGTGGCGGCAGCGCTGCGAAAACTAGCGGTGGTAGTCGACGGCTCGCCGCCGACGTTACGGCTCAGTCTCCCGCGCGTCCAGAGCGGACCGCGGGCGCCGCCGCCCGGCGTGCCGGGCGGGTCAGCGCCGCCGGGGCCGCGGCCTTGGCCGGGGCCGGCGCCGCCGTCTCGGCGCGCGGCGCGCACTCCATGACGCGCGGCAGCCGCAGCGCGGCGACCGCGCCGCACGCCAGCAGCACCGCGCTGACCAGGAGCGTCAGATGGAGCCCGGAGACGAACGACTGCCGGGCCGCGTGCCGGAGCGCGGCGCCCGGCGGTCCGCCGATCCGGTCGGCGACGGTGTACGCCTCGCCCAGCGAGCGGCCGGCGGCGGCACGGTCGGCGCCGTCCAGCCCGGTCGCGCGCGGCGCGTAGGTGTGGTTCATCACGCTGCCGAGCAGGGCGATGCCCACGCCGGCACCCAGCTGGTACGAGGTCTCGCCGATCGCGGCCGCGCTGCCCGCCCGTTGGGCCGGGGCCTCGTTGAGCATCGACTCGTAGGCCCCGAACAGCGTGGTCTCCAGGCCGAATCCGAGCAGGACGAACGCGGTGGTGAGCAGTCCGGGACGGTCGCGCTGGCCCATCGCGGTCAGCGACAGGACCGCCAGCGCGGTCAGCACGAACCCCCCGGAGACCATGCGGCGCGGCCCGAACCGGCGCAGCAGCCGGGCGCCGGCCAGCCCCGCGGCCATCGCCGCGAAGGTCAGCGGCAGCAGTCGCAGCCCGGTCTGGAACGGGCTCAGTCCGAGGACCAGTTGCAGGTACTGGACGGCGATCAGCTCCAGGCCGACCAGCGCGAGCATGGCGATCACGATGCAGCCGACGGAGGTGGAGAAGGCGGCGTTGGCGAACATCCGCAGGTCCACCAGCGGGTGGGGACGGCGCCGTTGGCGCCGGACGAACCACACCAGCAGCGCGGCGCCGGCCAGCAGCGGAACGGTGGCGGTGGCGTCCAGCGGCCCCGCGCCGCCGCCGAAGCGCTTGACGGCGAGGATGCAGCCGAACAGGCCGAACGCGCCGGCCAGCGCGCCCGGCACGTCCCAGGGGCCGTCGGCGGTGCCGCGCGACTCCGGCAGCAGGATCCGGCCGAGCGGCAGCATCACCGCCATGAGCGGGATGTTGACGAGGAACACCGAGCCCCACCAGAAGTGCTCCACGAGGAAGCCGCCGAGCACCGGCCCGACGGCGGCGCCCACGGCCGCGACGGCGCTCCATATGCCGATCGCCATCGCCCGCTCCCGCCGGTCGGGGAAGACCTGACGGAGGATGGACAGCGTGGCCGGCATGATCATCGCGCCGCCGGCGCCGAGCAGCACCCGCGCGGCTATCAGCACGCGGGGGTCGGGGGCGAACGCGGCGAGGGCGGAGGCCGCGCCGAACAGCCCGTACCCCATCAGCAGCACCCGGCGGCGGCCGATCCGGTCGCCCAGGGTCCCGAAGAGGATCAACAGCGAGGCGGCGACCAGCGGGTAGGCGTCCACGATCCACAGCAGGTCCTGGGCGCCGGGCCGCAGGTCCTCAGTGAGCGCGGGCACCGCGACGTGCAGGACGGTCGCGTCGAGGGCCACGATCAGCAGGCTGACGCAGAGGACCACGAGGACGGTCCACCGGCTGACCTGCCGCCTCATAGGCGCTACCTCCACGACCTCCGCGCACGAATGAGACGACAGCGTACGTGAGGTGGCCGTGGCCGGGCCGTGGCCCCGCTCACGGTGCCGGGGCCGCCGCGGGGCCGGCGGCGGCCCTTCCCCGCAGGGATACGGGCCGGGAAACCGGGCAGAAAGCCGAGGGAAATAAGCGATAAATAAGAAGACGACAGTGTGAGTATCAACACCCGAACATAAACTTCAGGGGTGACGCGCATTCCCGCCAATCGGCCGACTCCAAAGGGGTGGTGAGACGCACTCCACATCACATCGTCATTACAAAGCGGCCGATTCTGCCGATGCATGCCGTCACACGCTGTAACGTCGATTGAGTGCGTACCGATGAGAGGCTCCACCGCACGGAGGAGCACCCGAGCGCCGGCGGACCGCCGCGGATGAGCCGAACGCGCGTATGGCTGTTCGGTCTCACGCTGGCCGTGTACGTGGCGATCGTGGTGGGCGTTCTGACGACCTCCAAACTGGTGACGCTTGACTGGCAGGTCATGCTCTGGCGCCCCTACAAACAATGGCCGCAAATCCACGCATTTCTGGACTATTTCGTGGTGCTCGGCCAGCGGGGACCCACCGCCGTGATGGTGCTCGCGTGGCTGGGGTGGCGTTCATGGCGCCACCGCACCCTGCACCCGTTGCTCGTCCTCGGCAGCTCGCTGCTGCTGCTCAACATCACCGTGGGCGCGGTGAAGTACGGACTCGGGCGGCTCGGCCCCCACTACGCGACGACCGTCGGCTCCGCCGAGATGTTCGCCGGCGGCGATATATTTCCGTCAGGTCACACCGCGAACGCGGTCGTGACCTGGGGTGTGCTGGCGTACCTGGCCAGGACCCAGCGGGCCCAGCGGATCGGCTCGGTGATCAGCGCGCTGCTGGCGCTCGGCGTCGGCGCGACCACCGTCTACCTCGGCACGCACTGGGTCAGCGACGTGCTGCTGGGCTGGGCCGCCGGGCTGCTCATCCTCCTCGCCCTGCCGTGGTTCGAACCGACCATGGCCCGCACCGAGGAGGCGATCAGCACGGCCTGGGCGCGGCTGCGGGACCGCTCGCGGATGCCCGTCGGCGTGCCCGCCGTGGGTCCCGCCCTGGCCACACCGCGCACCGCCGACGAGGACGAGCCGAGCCGGGAGACCGTTTCCGCGGCTTCCGCTTTCGCCCCGGCCCCGCACGCCCCCGGCCGTCCCCCCATCGGACGCCACGAGCGCACCCCCCTCACCCCGGCCGGCAGCCGCCGCCCACCGGTCGACCGCGGCCCCCGCCCCACCCCGCCCCTGGTCCACCAGCAAGTCCGCGGCCGCGGTATCGCGGGGTAGTTGCTGCTTCCGGCCTGTCGCCTCCGGACCCCTGAGGGGCCCGGAGGCGGGACGCCGGCGAAAAAGGGCCCCTCACCCCATCCAGCAGCGCTGGACGCGGCCGTCCGCGACGGTGAAGTTGAGGCGGCCCACGACGTACTCCATGGTGACCACGGCGTCGGGCGGCAGACTGCGGACCGTGGTCCAGCCGCGGTCCCTCGCACGGCGTTCCGCTTGCTGCTGTTCCATCCCTTGATACGCGTTCAGGTCGTCGGGCGGATTGTCTCCGGGAAAGCTCTCGTGGGGCGCCATACGGCAACCGTAAGGGCGTCGGGCCCGCCGCGCCCCGGGGAATACCGGCCGGTCACCAATTCCGGGCGCACACAACTCCCTCACAGGTTCTGCGCGGAATCCGCCTCAGCGGGAGCCGGCGCCGCGGCCCGCCATCCGCTGGGCCTTGCGGGCCGCGGCGCCCGCGGTGTCGGCGGCGGAGAGCGCGGCGCCGAGCGTGCGGGCGGCACCGGCGCGCACCCCGGCGCGGGCCCGGTGCGCCGGGCGGCCCCGGGCGTCCAGCAGGTCCTGGAAGAGCTGCAGGTGGCGGTCGGCGATGCGGGCCGGGTCGTAGGCGGAGGACGACGCGTACGCGGCCCGGCCCATGGCCTTGCGCCGCTCGTCGTCCTCGATGAGGGACAGCAGGGCGGCGGCGATGGCGTCGACGTCGCGGGGCGGCACCAGCAGCCCGTTGACGCCGTCCTGCACGATCTCCCGGGGCCCCAGCGGGCAGTCCGTGGAGACGACCGGCAGCCCGACCCGCATCGCCTCCACGAGGGTCATGCCGAAGGACTCGGTGGTGGAGGTGACGGCGAGCACCGACGCCTTCGCGAACTCCGGTTCCAGGGGCGTCGCCGCGCCCATCAGCGTCACGTTCTTGCCCACGCCCAGCTTCGCGACGAGCGCGGCGAGGCTGTCCCGCAGCTTGCCGCTGCCGTAGAGGCGCAGGCTCCAGTCGGGCCGGGCGGCGGAGACGATCGCGAAGGCGCGGATCAGGTCGTCGTACCGCTTGGCCTCGGCCAGCCGGCCGGCGGCGACCACCACCGGCGCGGTGCAGTCCGAGGGCTGCCCGGCATAGGGCGGCACGCTGTTGGGGACGGCGGCCACCCGCACTCCGGGCATCCGCCGCCGGTAGACCGCGGCGTCGGCCTCGGTGGTGGTGGTCACCGCGTCCAGGCTCGGGTAGGCGCGGCGCAGCGCGAGCACGAGGCGGGTGGAGTGGGTGTCGAGCGTGAGGTGCTCCTGGGCGACGCGGACCAGGTGCCGCGGGGCCTGCCGGGCGAGGTGGACGTTGAGCCCGGGCCGGGTGCCGACCACCACGTCCGCGTCCAGGCCGGCCAGGCAGTCGCCGATCAGCTCGTCGGTGAGGACGCTGAACGACGCGTGCCGGCGGTCGGAGGACGGGAAGACCGCCGACGGCTGCGAGCGGCGGGGGTCGTTCCGCACGTTGCCCTCGCTGTCGGGGCGCAGATCGGCCAGCCCGCGGACCCGCACCCGCGGGTCGTACCGGAAGTACGGCTCGTCACGGTCCCTGACCACGGAGACGATCTGGACGTCGTGGTCCTCGGCGAGCTGCCCCGCCAGGTTGCAGGTGGTGCGGATCGTGCCGCCCAGGCCGTAGGCGTTGGTGATGAGGAAGGCGATGCGCATGCGGTGTCCCGAACCCCCGGCCTGGTGCCCGCGCGGCCGTGGACGGGAGTGCCGCGGGCCGGCGGGGTGTCCGCCGACCCTAGCAACCTCCGTACGGCGCGCGGGCGCGAGCCCCGGAGCCGCCCGTGCCCCCGGGTGCCTCGGCCCGGGGCTGCGCGGGTCCACGGGTCGCGCCCGCGCGGGTGCGTCAGGGCAGGGTGAGCACCGTGCCGACGGCCAGCTGGTCCGGGTCGCCGCCGACGGCCGCCTGGTTGAGCCGGTAGAGCCGCGACCAGCCGCCGGCGACGTGGTGGCTGCGGGCGATGCCGGACAGGGTCTCCCCGGGCGCGACGGTGTGCCGGCCGTGGCCCTGCGGCTGGACCCGGCCGTGCAGGCCGAGCCGGCGGGAGCACACCGGCCAGGCGGTCCAGCCCTGGTCGCGCAGGACGGACTGGGCGATGGTGATCTGGTCGACGCGGCTGGCCAGGTCGGCCCTGCGGGCGAACTTCCCGCCGCCGAAGCGCTTCCAGGTGGGCTGCCAGAACTGCAGGCCGCCGTAGTACCCGTTGCCGGTGTTGATGTGCCAGTCGCCGCTGCTCTCGCACTGCGCGATGTCGTCCCAGACCGAGCCGGGGGCGGTGGCGGCCGGGGCGGCGGCGGCCTGCGGGGTGCCGGCCTGTGCGGTGGCCGGTGCGCCGGGGTCGGGCTTCCCCGGCGACGCGGCCGTCGTGTCGCCAGGGGCGTCACCGGGCGCGGTGGCGGGCGCGGTGGCGGGCGCCTGCGCGGGCGTCGTCGTGGGCTGCTGCGTGGTCGCCTGCCCGCCGAGCTGCTGGGCGGCCGGGGTGCCGGTGCCCGGCAGCGGGCCGCCGGTGAGCGTGGCACCCGCGCTCCCCATGCCGGGGGCACCTCCCGTCTGCGCGGGGCCGGACAGCACGGGGCCCTGCGGGGAGCCGGACAGCGGGGCGCCGGACAGCTGCGTCCCGGACGGCAGGGTGCCGTGGACGGCCGGGCCCGCATGGAGCGGCCCGGCCTGGCTGGATCGTGCAGGGGGCGCGGCGGCTTGGCGTAGAGGAGGCGCCGCGCTCGCCGTCTGCGTGACGAGGGGCCAGAGCGCGGTGGCGCCGAGCGCCGCGAGGGCCGTGGCGGCGCGGACGCCGTTGCGGGTGGCGCTGCCGGAGCGCCGCGACGAACGAATCTCACGATATTTGGACAGTTCGATCATCGGGCCACGCTAAGCACAGCCCCCTCGCATATCCCGGCCGACACGACCCCGCGTGGCGCGCACCCCACCCGGGTGGCCGAGGCCCCGCGCCGGGGCAATCCGGATCGCCGCAAACCGTGACTCCCGGCGCAGACCGTCCGTTGTCACAGTGCGCCGGGACATGCCCGGCGCCCGGATCCCGCCGGACCCATCGCGACCGCAGCACCGCACTTCCAAGGAGACTCCCGTGGCGCCCCTGCTCGACGTGAGTGACGAGGTACGAGCCGAGATCGGCGACGAGGAGACCCAGCGGCTCCTCACCGGTGAGAACGCGCCCGGCTCGTACGACTGCACCTCCTGCCGTACGCCGGGCGACACGGCCCAGGAGCGGACCAGCACCGTGCTCTTCGTCGGCGACGAGACCGCGGTCCTGGCGTTCGCGCACGCCGCGTGCATCCCCTCCCAGGTGGTCCCGGTCTCCGAGGAGCAGCTGCAGGGCGCGGTCCGCAGCATCTCCGGGACCGACGACGTGGCGGCGGCGGGCAGCGCCCCGGCCGCCCCGGCACCGGTCCCGGTCCAGGCGGACCCCGGCCCGGCACCCGCGCCCCGGCAGGCGGTGCTCGGCATCACCTGCGGCCTGATCATCGTCGAGGAGCAGCTGCGGCCGGCGCTGGTGGTGGAGCCGACCGGGCCGGTGGCCCGGGTCGGCGCGGTCGGCGGCGGGGACGACTTCCTGCCGCTGCTGATCGAGCAGGGCTTCATGCCGCAGCTCGACCTGGAGGTGGCGCCCTCCCCGCTGCGCGGCTGGTCGGTGCTGCTGGCGATGGGCAAGCTGCACGCCGTGCTGCAGCCCGGCACGGCCGGCGCCCCGGCGACCGCCTGGTGGCAGGCGCACCAGCCGCTCCAGGTCAGCGACGGCTGGCGGTCCGCGGTGAACCGGAGCAACGAGGTGTACGTCTACGCGGGGCCGGCCGGCTCGGTGGGCCGCCAGCCGCGGGAGGACCTGATGCGCGAGGCGCTCGCCAAGGCGTGCGCGCGGGGCCAGCTGGTGGCCGCGACGATGCCGCTGTCGGGGACGTGACGGAGCCGGGAAACCGGGAAACGGGGCCGCCACCAGCGGCTGAGCGGCGGGCGGGTGGCCGCTCGGCGGCGGCCGGCCCGGCGTGGGCAGCACCGAGGGGGCGCGCACGGATGACCGTGCGCGCCCCTTCATGCGCCGGCGCACGTTGACGAGGTCAAAGATCGGCAATTCAGCCGTGCGGCCCGCATCCCGGGGCACGTCTCCTCGTTGGCGTTTACGTGCACACCTTTGACGCCTCCCCGCGCTCCCCGTTCCAGCGGTACATCCCGCCCATGCGCACCGCGCAGGACGCGGCCGGAGGCAGTGGCACACCGATCTACGACGCGCTGTACTCCGAGTACCGCCGGCTGTTCCGGACGTTGCCGGGCGACCGCAGCGGCGAGGAGCAGCTGCAGTTCCGCGGCTTCGCGGCCTGGCACGCGCAGTACCCGCCGCTGGGCGCCGGCGGCCGGCACCGCGGCACGGGCCCTGCCGCCCTTCCGCCGGGCCGGGCCGAGAACGGCGGCGACCGGCCGGCGTGACCCGGCGGGCCGCCTGAACCGCGCCGGGCGGCCGGCGCGGGCCACGACGACCGGCCGGCCGGAACCACCCGGCGCGGCGGTTACTTCTTGCGGCCGCGCTTCTCGCGCACCCGGACCGACACCTGGATCGGCGTGCCCTGGAAGCCGAACTCCTCGCGCAGCCGGCGCTCGATGAAGCGGCGGTAGCCGGCCTCCAGGAACCCGGAGGCGAACAGCACGAACCGCGGCGGCCTGGTGCCCGCCTGGGTGCCGAACAGGATCCGCGGCTGCTTGCCGCCGCGGATCGGGTGCGGGTGGGCGGCCACCAGCTCGCCGAGGAAGGCGTTCAGCCGCCCGGTCGGCACCCGGGTCTCCCAGCCGGCCAGCGCGGTCTCGATCGCCGGCACCAGCTTCTCCATGTGGCGGCCGGTGCGCGCCGAGACGTTGACCCGCGGCGCCCACTGCACCTGGACGAGGTCGCGCTCGATCTCCCGTTCCAGGTAGTAGCGGCGCTCCTCGTCCATCAGGTCCCACTTGTTGTAGGCGATCACCACGGCGCGGCCGGCCTCGACCGCCATCGAGATGATCCGGGTGTCCTGCTCGGCGAGCGTCTCGCCCGCGTCGATCAGGATCACCGCGACCTCCGCCTTCTCCAGCGCGGCGGCGGTGCGCAGGGACGCGTAGTAGTCCGCGCCCTCCGCGAGGTGGACGCGCCGGCGGATGCCCGCGGTGTCGATGAACTTCCAGGTGATGCCGCCGAGTTCGATGAGCTCGTCGACCGGGTCGCGGGTGGTGCCGGCCAGCTCGTTGACCACCACGCGGTCCTCGCCGGCGACCTTGTTCAGCAGCGACGACTTGCCGACGTTGGGCCGCCCGATGAGGGCGATGCGGCGCGGGCCGCCGGTGGCGGCGCCGAAGGTCACCGCGGGCGCCTCGGGGAGCGCCTCCATGATGGCGTCCAGCAGGTCGCCGGTGCCGCGGCCGTGCAGCGAGGACACCGGGAAGGGCTCGCCGAGGCCGAGGTTCCACAGGACCGCCGCGTCGGCCTCGCCGGACGGGCCGTCGACCTTGTTGGCCGCCAGCACCACCGGCTTGCCCGCGCGGCGCAGCAGCTTCACCACGGCCTCGTCGGTGTCGGTCGCGCCCACCGTGGCGTCCACCACGAACACCACCGCGTCGGCGGCCTCGATGGCGAACTCGGCCTGCGCGGCGACCGAGGCGTCGATGCCCAGGACGTCCTGCTCCCAGCCGCCGGTGTCGACGATCTTGAAGCGGCGGCCGTTCCAGTTCGCCTCGTACGACACGCGGTCGCGGGTGACGCCGGGCCGGTCCTCGACGACCGCCTCGCGGCGGCCGATGATCCGGTTCACCAGAGTCGACTTGCCGACGTTCGGGCGCCCGACGACGGCGAGCACCGGCAGCGGGCCGTGGCCCGCCGCGGCGAGGTCGTCCGCCACGTCCTCGAGGTCGAAGCCCTCCTCGGCGGCGAGCTCCATGAACTCGGCGTATTCGGCGTCGCCGAGCGCGCCGATGTCGCCGTGCTCGTCCTGCTGGTCCATGAGGTCTCTCCGTCGATCGACAAGTGGGGCTGCCGCCGCCCGCGGGGCGGCGGCAGCGGGGTGGTTCAGCGGCCGGTGGCCCGCCGGGCCTCGGCCAGGTGGGCGGTCAGCCGGTCCTGGATCTGCCGGGTGGCGTCGTCCAGCGCGCTGCGGGTGCGGCGGCCGCTGCCGTCGCCCGCGGTGAACGGCTCGCCGAAGACGATGTCCACCCGCGCCCGCAGCGGCGGCAGCGGCCGGACGATCCGGCCCTGCCGGGCGCTGCCCAGCACCGCGACCGGGACGACCGGCGCTCCGGTGCGCACCGCGAAGTAGGCCAGGCCGGCCCGCAGCTCGGCGAAGTCGCCGCCGCTCCGGGTGCCCTCGGGGAAGATGCCGAGCACGCCGCCGGCCTCCAGGACGCCGAGGGCGGACGTCACGGCCGTGCGGTCGGCGTTCTCCCGGTCGATCGCGATCTGCCCGATCGACCGCAGGAACGGGTCGAGCGGACCGATGAACGCCTGCTTCTTCACCAGGAAGTGCACCGGGCGCGGGGCGGTGCCCATCAGCAGCGGGCCGTCGATGTTGTGGCTGTGGTTGCCGGCCAGGATCACCGGGCCGTGCGCCGGGACGTGCCAGGCGCCGAGCACCCGGGTCCGCCACAGGCCGCGCATCAACGGGATGCTGATGCCGCGGCCGACGGCGGCGCCGCGCTCCGGCGGCGCTCCTGCGGCGTTGCGGCCCGGCCGGCGCTGCTGCCCGGCGGCCCGGTCGGGGCCGGCCGCCCGGCCCTTCCGGTCGTGCCCGTTCCGGCCCTGGCCGTCCTGCGGGCGGCCGTCGGGCGGGGACTGCGGGGAGCGGGGCGTCACGAGCCGGTCCGCTTCTCCTCGACCAGCGTCACGATGTGCTCGATGACCTGCGTGAGGGTGAGTTCGGTGGTGTCCACCTCGACCGCGTCCGCGGCCTTGGCCAGCGGGGAGGCGGTGCGGGTGGAGTCGGCGGCGTCGCGCCGGATGAGGTCGGCCCGGGTGTCGGCCACCGTGACCGCGCCGTTCAGCTCGCCGCTGCGGCGGGCGGCGCGGGCCTCGGCGGAGGCGGTGAGGAAGATCTTGACGGTGGCGCGGGGCAGCACCGTGGTGCCGATGTCGCGGCCCTCGACGACTATGCCGTCGATCGCGACGGCGACCGCGGCACGCTGCAGCTCCACCAGCCGCGCCCGCACCTCGGGCACCGCGCTCACGGCGCTGACCGCGGCGGTGACCTCCTGGCTGCGGATCGGGCCGGCGGCGTCCACGCCGTCCACGGTGATCGTCGGGGCGGCCGGGTCGGTGCCGGAGACGAGGGTCGGCTTGCCCGCCTGGTCGGCGATGGCGACGGGGTCGCCGACGTCGACGCCGTTGCTGAGCATCCACCAGGTGATCGCCCGGTACATCGCGCCCGTGTCGAGGTAGCGCAGTCCCAGCTTCTCGGCGACCGCACGGGAGGTGCTGGACTTGCCCGTGCCGGAGGGGCCGTCGATGGCGACGATCACCGGGTTGACCGTATTGACCACAGCGGAGGGACCTTCCTCGTACACGGGGGGATCGGCGGGCGGCCCGGACGCACCCGTGGCCGTCCCCCAAGGTTACCGGCCCCGCGATGCTCCCCACGCCGCCTGCGCCGGGCGGCCTCCCTACTGCCGCAGCGCCCAGCCGCGCTCGCGCAGCGCCGCGCTCAGGGTGGGCGCGGAGCGGGGCTCGACCATGAGGTTCACCAGACCGGCCTGCTGGCCGGTGGAGTGCTCGATGCGGACGTCCTCGATGTTGACGCCGGCGGCCCCGGCGTCCGCGAACAGCCGGGCCAGCTCGCCGGGCTGGTCGCCGATGAGCACCGCGACGACCTCGTACGACTTGGGCGCGGCGCCGTGCTTGCCGGGGACCTTGGCCCGGCCGGCGTTGCCGCGGCGCAGGATGTCCTCGATGCCGGCCGCGCCGCCGCGCCGCTTGTCGTCGTCCGCGGACTGCAGCGCGCGCAGCGCGGCGACGGCCTCGGCGAGGTCGGTGGCCACGTCTGCGAGGACGTCGGCGACCGGCCCGGGGTTGGCGGCCAGGATGTCCATCCACATCCCGGGCTCGGAGCCCGCGATCCTGGTCACGTCGAGGATGCCCTGCCCGCACAGCCGCACCGCGCTGTCCTCGGCGTGCTCCAGGCGGGCCGCGACCATGCTGGAGACCAGCTGCGGGGTGTGCGAGACGAGGGCCACCGCGCGGTCGTGCGCGTCGGCGTCCATCACGACGGGCACCGCCCGGCACAGGGCCACCAGTTCCAGCGCGAGGTTGAGCACCTCGGTGTCGGTGTCCGCGGTGGGGGTCAGCACCCAGGGCCGCCCCTCGAAGAGGTCGGCGGTGGCGGCGAGCGGGCCCGAGCGCTCCCGCCCGGCCATGGGGTGCGTGCCGATGTAGCGGCCGAGGTCGCAGCCGAGCGCCTCCAGGTCGCGGCGCGGGCCGCCCTTGACGCTGGCGACGTCCAGGTAGCCGCGGCCCAGGCCGCGCTGCAGCGCGTCGGCGAGGCTGGCCGCGACATGCGCCGGCGGCACGGCGACGATCACCAGGTCGACGGGCTCGTCCGGGATGCCGGCGGTGCCCGCGCCGAGCGCGGCCGCGGTCCTGGCGGCGTTCTCGTCGTGGTCGCTGAGGTGGACGTCGACGCCGCGGGCGCTGAGCGCGAGCGCGGCGGAGGTGCCCATCAGCCCGGATCCGATGACGAGGGCGGTCCTCACCGCAGGCCGTCCTTGCCCGATCGCTCCACGTCCACGTCGTTCGCTCCTTCGGGCCGGCAGAACCTGCTGTGCTGGACACCAGGCTAGTCATCGGTGCCCGCGCCGCGGCGCGGCGGACCGCAGGGCGAGACGGGGACCCGTGCGCCCCTCCGGCACCGCGGCCGCCGTGACGACTGTCACTCCCGGAGTGCTCCTGATCACCGTGTGAAGCAGGAAAACCCCGGCGCCGGGAGGGGTTGCTGGCGATAATCGCCCTCATGCGCGAATCCGAGCCGCCGACGGCGCCCCCGGCACCGGAGCCGCCCGGGGTGCCCGTGGTGCCCGAGGGGGATCCGGGGCACGCCCTGGTCAGGGACCACACGGTCTACTCGTGCGTCATGGGCTCGCGTGCCTTCGGCCTGGCCACGGAGTCCAGCGACACGGACGTGCGCGGGGTGTACGTCGCGCCGACGCCGCTGTACTGGCGGTTCGACAAGCCGCCCACCCATGTCACCGGGCCCCGCGAGGAGCAGTTCTCGTGGGAGATCGAGCGGTTCTGCTCGCTGGCGCTGCGGGCGAACCCCAACCTGCTGGAGTGCCTGCACTCGCCGCTGGTGGAGCACGTCGACCAGGTCGGCGGCGAACTGCTGGAGATCCGGGACGCCTTCCTGTCCCGCCAGGCCGACACGACCTTCCGCGGCTACGCCCAGCAGCAGCTGCGCAAGCTGGAGGCGGACATCCGCTCCCACGGCCGCCCCCGCTGGAAGCACGCCATGCACCTGCTGCGCCTGCTCATCAGCTGCCGCGACCTGCTGCGCACCGGGCGGCTGGTGATCGACGTCGGGGAGCACCGCGACGCGCTGCTGGCGGTCAGGCGCGGCGAGCGCACCTGGGACGAGGTGCGCGCGTGGATGCGCCGCCTCCACGAGGAGAGCGACGCGGCCGCCGCCGCGAGCCCGCTGCCCGCGGCGCCCGACCGTGCCCGGGTCGAGGACTTCCTCATCCGCGTCCGCGGCCTGACCGCCGCCCCGCCCCGGCT
>WRCZ01000052.1 GCA_009783685.1 Actinomycetes bacterium | reverse complement strand
GCCGAGCACGGCGCCGGCGATCCCCGGCACCAGCAGTGCCGGGGCGGCGAGCACGCCGAAGACGGTCATGAGGTACGTCAGCTGATTGGGCGTGATGCGGGTGAGCACCAGGTGCCGGTCTATGCGGAGGGAGAGCTCCCGCATGTAGAGCCGGCCGGCCCAGTGCTCGCCGCTGCGCCGGTCCTTGACCCCCGGGGGGTGAACGACCGGGCGCAGTTCAGCTACTGATGGCTTTGGCATAGTCGGCGTACGCGTCTCTGATCTCGGTGTCGGACAGGTCCAGGTGTTCCAGGATCGTGTAGCGGCCGGGGCGGGTCTGCGGTGCGTAGCGCACCACCTCGACGAACTCCGGGTCGGTGAAGCCGGTGTCGGCGGCGAGCACCGGCAGGCCGTGCCGGCGCAGCACCTCCGCGATCAGCCCCGCCTGCTCGGTCGCGCCGCGCAGATGCATGGCGAACGCGGCACCCAGTCCCGCGCCCTCGCCGTGCGCCGGCGCCCGCTGCGGGAAGAGCAGGTCGAAGGCGTGCAGGATCTCGTGGCACGCGCCGGACGCCGGACGGCTGTCGCCGCTCACCGACATCGCGATGCCGGAGAGCACCAGCGCCTCGGCCAGCGTGGTGAGGAAGTCGTCGTCGCCGATGCCGCCGGTGTGCCGCAGCACGGCCTCGCCCGCGGTGCGGGCCATGGCCGCGGCCAGGCCGTCGATGCGCTCGCCGGTCTCCCGGTGCGACAGCTCCCAGTCGGCGATCGCGTTGATGTTGGAGACGGCGTCGCCGATGCCCGAGCGCACGAAGCGGGCCGGTGCCTGGCGCACCACGTCGAGGTCGATGACCAGCGCGATCGGCGAGGGGACGCCGTAGGAGCCGCGGCCGTTGTCGTTGTCCAGCGTGGCCACGGGAGAGCAGATGCCGTCGTGGGAGAGGTTGGTGGCGACCGCGACCAGCGGCAGTCCGACCCGGGCGGCGGCGTACTTCGAGGCGTCGATGATCTTGCCGCCGCCGAGCGCCACCACCGCGTCGTAGCGGCTGCCGCGCATCGCGTCGGCGAGCTTGACGGCCGCGTCGATGCTGCCGCCGCCGACCTCGATCCAGTCCGCGCCGGGCAGGGTGGCCGAAAGTCGCTCCCGCAGCGCGGCGCCGGAGCCGCGGCTGATGGCCACGGCCAGCCGGCCGGAGCTGGAGATGCGCTGGTCGGCCAGGAGCGCGCCGAGGCCGTCCAGGGCGCCCGGCCTGATGTCGACGACGACGGGCGACGGGACGAGCCGGGTCAGTACCGGCATGCGATCTCCCTGCCCTTGGCGAGGTCCTCGTGGTTGTCGATCTCCACCCAGGACACGTCGCCGATGGGCGCGACGTCGATGGTGAAGCCGCGGTCGACGAGCTCCTGGTACCCGTCCTCGTAGTAGAGGTCGGGGTCCCGCTCGAAGGTCGCCTTGAGCGCGTCGGCCAGTTCGGCCGCGGCGTCACCCTCGATGAGGGTGACGCCGATGTACTCGCCGGTGGCCTCGGCGGGGTCCATCAGCTTGGTGATCCGGCGCACGCCCTTGCCGGGCTCGGCGACGACCTTCATCTCCTCGTCGGCGAGCTTCTTGACGGTGTCCAGCGCCAGGATGATCCGCCGCCCCTCGCCGCGGGCGGCGAGCAGGGTCTTCTCCACCGACACCGGGTGGACCGTGTCGCCGTTGGCGAGGATCACGCCGTCCGTGAGGGCGCCGCGCGCGCACCACAGGGAGTAGGCGTTGTTCCACTCCTCCGCCTTGTCGTTGTCGATCAGGGTCAGGCGCACGCCGTACTTGGCCTCCAGCGCCTCCTTGCGCGCGTAGACCGCTTCCTTGCGGTACCCGACGACGATCGCGACCTCGGTCAGCCCGATCTCGGCGAAGTTCGCGAGCGTGAGGTCGAGCACGGTGAGGCTCTCCCCGCCGTCCCCGGCTCCGTCCGTCCCTCCCGCCCTTTCGACGACCGGCACCAGCGCCTTCGGCAGGGTGTCGGTGTAGGGACGCAGACGGCGGCCGGCGCCGGCCGCCAGCACGAGGCCGATCATGCGGGTTCTCCTGATTCGTCGTGGACGGCGGGCGCACCCGCCCGGTGGGCGGACACCCAGAAGCGGATGCTCTCGGTCAGGACCAGCAGCGCGAGGGCGACGGCGAGGACCGTCAGCGCCACGGTGAGTCCCGTGTGGTGCGCGAGAGCGGCCGCGAGGACGGCCACCAGCAGTGCCCGGCCCTCGTGCCCGCCGGCCGCCCGCACCAGGGCCCGAGGCGGCGCCCCGGTGCCGCCGCGGATGCGGTACACCGTGTCGTAGTGATGGTAGGCGACCGCCGCCACCAGGCCGAAAGCAGCGGGCAACGCCCCGTTTACCCCTGAGATGGCAGAAAGGGCCAGCAGGGTTCCGTATTCGGCGGCCCGGAAGAAGGGCGGCACCAGCCAGTCGAGCGCGCCCTTGAGCGGGCGGGCCACGGCCAGCCCGGACGTGACGACGTAGACGGCGGCGGCCGCGACCACCCACCAGCTGCCGGCGGGCGCCAGCGCCGCGGTCGCCACCAGCAGGCCGCCGCCGGCCAGCGCGACCGCGGGCGGGGCGAAGGCGGGCAGCCGGGCGGCGAGCGGCCGGACGGCACCGGCCACGGCCTCGGCCAGCGGGCCGCTGTCCGCCAGGTCGTGGAGGGCCTGCGCGGCCCGGTCGGTCCGGCCGGCCCTGCGGGTCAGCGAGCGCAGCACCCGCCCGGCGGTGGTGTAGCAGGCGGCCAGCGCGCAGCCGACGAGCAGCACGACGAAGGTGATCCGGGGCGTGGTGACCGCGGTCAGCACCGCTATCAGGGCCCAGCGCTCGCCGATCGGCAGCACGATCATCCGGCGCACCCAGACCGTCCAGCCGACGCTGTCCAGCCGGTCGGAGAGGGCCGCGGTGGGACTGGTGTTGCCGGTCGCGTCGTGGTTGGCCTCGGTGAACGCGAAGTCGACGACGTGCCGGCAGGTCTGCAGCACCATCGCGCCCAGGGCCAGCGCCCACACGTCGTCGCCGCCGCGGGCCGCGCCCAGCGCGAGACCCGCGTAGTAGGCGTACTCCTTGGCCCGGTCGAAGGTCGCGTCGAGCCAGGCGCCGAGGGTGGAGTACTGCAGCGAGTAGCGGGCCAGCTGGCCGTCGGTGCAGTCGAGCACGAAGGAGGCGATGAGCAGCACGCCGGCCGCGACGAACCCGACGCGGGTGCCGGTCGCCGCGCACCCGGCGGCGATCAGCGCCACCAGCAGCGAGGCGGTGGTGACCTGGTTCGGCGTGAGCCCCCGGCGCGCGCACCAGCGGGCGACGTAGCGCGAGTACGGGCTGATGAAGTGGGTGGTGAAGAAGCCGTCGCGCGCCTTGACGGCGCTGCGCAGCCGCACCGACTCCTCGTCGACGGCGCCGACGGCGGCGGTGGCCGCGGCGCGGGCGTCCGCGTCGGCGGGCACGGTGGCGACCAGCACGCCGAGCTCGGGCCGGTGCGGGGCGGCGTCCTCGGCGTCGAGGGCCGCGGCCACCGCGTCGGGCAGCACGTCGGCGCGCACGGCCGGGCCGCCGGCCGCCTGGCCGGAAACGGTCCCGGGGGCGGCGCCGGGTGCGTCGGCCAGCGCGGTGCCGGTCTGGTGGCCGCCGGTGGCGCTGACCGTTGCCGGGGCGCCGGCGGCGAGCCCGCCGAGCGCCCGGGCGAGGGCCGGGCGGGCCTTGGCCTGCACCGAGACGGCGCCCGCTACGGCGGCGGCGTCGAAGCGCGGGTCGGTCAGGGCGAGCCGCAGCGCGTGCCGGTGGCCGACGAAGCGCGGGTCGACCAGCGCGACCCGGTCCGCGGCGGGGACGGCGGCCAGCCGGGCCGCGGCGTCCGCGGCGTCCACGGCCTCGGTGACCTGGAACCCCAGCGCCCGCAGGTCGTCCGCGAGCGGCGACGGCGCCCCGGCGGCGGGCGGGCCGGTGAGAATAGCGGTCGGCAGAGGAACCCACTCCCTGGAAGCGTGCGGAGGCGTGCCCGCGGGGCCGCCCGATGAGGCGGGGCCGGGCCGGACACGACGGCGAGGCTATCGGATTCACGACGGCAGGCGTTCACTGCCTGTTCGCCTGAACGTGGCACCCCTGGTGTGATCATCATCTCCGATCACCCCCACCAGGGACAACGCCCCTGCACGCTGAGCCGTCCGGGGGATGTCCGGGCCCGGTCGCCGGACACCTGGCGCGGGTCCATCGCCGCAGGCCACCGCACATGACAATGGTCTCCAGTACCGGCTTGCCCACGGTGCGTGACCGGTGTTGACTGGCCGCCGCACGGCAGGGCCGGAGGACCGGCCGGCCGACTCCGGAGCCGGAGGAGCCGGCGGAACCCGACGAAGGGAAGCGCCGCGATGGGGGCAGGGCACCAGCACGGCGGCCATGGTCACGGCCACGGCCACGGCCACCGGCACGGGCCCGGCACCGCCGGCGCGGCCCACCGCGGCAGGCTGCGGATCGCCCTGGGCATCACGCTGCTGGTCATGGTCACGGAGGCGGCCGGCAGCGCGGTCACCGGCTCGCTCGCCCTGCTGGCCGACGCCGGCCACATGGCCACCGACGCGGCGGGCCTGGCGATGGCGCTGCTCGCCATCCACGTGGCCGCCCGGCCGCCGAGCGAGCGCCGCACGTTCGGCTTCGCCCGCGCCGAGATCCTCGCCGCCGCCCTGAACGCGGGGCTGCTGTTCGCCGTCGGGGCGTTCGTCTTCTACGAGGGCGTGCGCCGGCTGATCAGCCCGCACGCCCTCGACGGCGGCGCGACGGTGGCGTTCGGCCTGTTCGGCCTGGTCGCCAACTCGGTGTCGCTGCTGGTGCTGATGCGCGGGCAGCGGGAGAGCCTGAACGTGCGCGGGGCGTTCCTCGAGGTCATGGCGGACGCGCTCGGCTCGTGCGCCGTGGTGGTCTCCGCGGTCGTCTACCTGGCCACCGGCTGGCAGCAGGCGGACGCGGTGGCGTCGCTGCTGATCGGCGTGCTGATCGTGCCGCGCACCTGGCAACTGCTGCGCGAGGCGCTGGACGTGCTGCTGGAGGCGGCTCCCAAGCACGTCGACATGGGGCAGGTCCGCCGGCACATCGTGTCCCTCCCGGGCGTGGAGGGCCTGCACGACCTGCACGTGTGGACGATCACCTCGGGCCTGCCGGTGCTGTCCGCGCACGTGGTGGTCAGCCAGGGCGTCCTGGAGGAGGTGGGCTACGAGAAGATGCTGCACGACCTGCAGGGCTGCCTGGGCGCGCACTTCGACGTGGAGCACTGCACGTTCCAGCTGGAGCCGGCCGGGCACGCGGAGCACGAGGCGCGGCTCTGCCACTGAACGCCCGCCGCCCGTCCGCCGGAGCCGCCGGTGGCCGGTTCCGCACCCCCGGGCGCCTCTGCCGGTCGGCGCCGTGCGCGCGGGCCGGGGCCCCGGGTGAGGCAGACTAAGGGCTTGTCGTCGAACGCGAAGGATGGATATGCCCACCAGTCCTGCCACCGGCCGACCCGGCTCGTCTCCCGCCGCGCCGCCCTCGCCCAACGGGGTCGCGGAACAGATCCTGCTCGAGCTGGTCGACGAGGACGGCGTCACGATCGGCACGGCGGAGAAGGTGTCGGCGCATCTGGCCCCGGGGCGGCTGCACCGGGCGTTCTCGGTGTTCCTCTTCGACGAGGCCGGCCGGCTGCTGCTGCAGCGCAGGGCGCTGGGCAAGTACCACTCCCCCGGCGTGTGGTCCAACACCTGCTGCGGGCACCCGTACCCCGGTGAGCAGCCGTTCGTGGCCGCGGCCCGGCGCACCGCCGAGGAGCTGGGCGCCGCCCCGGCCCTGATGCGCGAGGCCGGCACGGTCCGCTACAACCACCCGGACCCGGCGTCGGGCCTGGTGGAGCAGGAGTTCAACCACCTGTTCGTGGGCGTGGTGCGCGGTCCGCTGCACCCCGACCCCGAGGAGATCGGCGAGACGGCGTTCGTCACCGCGGCCGAGCTGGCCGCGATGCGCGAGCAGGGACCGTTCTCCGCGTGGTTCCAGACGGTGCTCGACGCGGTGCTGCCCGCGGTGCGCGAGGTGACCGGCGGCGCCGGCGGCTGGTGAGCCGCCGGCTCAGCCGGCCGCGCCGAACAGCGGCATCGCCGCCCAGATCACCTTGCCGCCGGTCGGCGTGGGCGCGATGTCGCAGGAGCCGCCGGCCTCGTCGGTGATCGACTTCACCAGCAGCAGCCCGCGGCCGCCGGTGCGGCCGTGGTCGGTCTCCAGCGCCTTGGGCCGGTACGGGTGGTTGTCCTCGACGGCCACCCGGATCCACTCGGCGCCGACCGCCAACTCGACCGCGACCTCCGGCGAGAGCACCGCGGCGTGCTTGACCGCGTTGGTGACCAGCTCGGAGACGATCAGCAGCAGCCCGTACAGCACGTCGCCGTCGACCGGCACGCCGCGGTCGCGGACGAGCGAGCGGACCGCGTGCCGCACCTGGGGCACCGAGGAGTCCAGCGCCGGGGCGGTGAACCGCCACACCCCCTCGTACGGTCTCGGGGCCGGAGCCTGACCCTGCGGGACGCTCCCGCGCACCTCCATGACCGCACCCACCATCGCCTTCTGATATTCCGTCTTGTGGTGAACCGGCCGGCCTGACCGGCCGGTTCCCCCTCACCGTTCGAGTGTCCGTGACCGCTGCAATTGCACGTGCAGGAGACCGTAAGTCCGCGCCTTTCAGCGGTTCCCGACCGGCGGTGAACGGTTCTGGCGGTCCGCCGACCGATTCCGGCCGCGGGAGGCGTGGCTAGGATCATGGGCGCCGCTTCGCGGCCCGCCGCCGACTGCGTACGAGGAGCCCGCATGGCCGACGCCGATCCGCTCGCAGCACGTTCCGCTTCCGGCACGTCGGTCGCGGACGCCGGGTCGCCACAGGGCCCGGACCGGCCCGTCCCGGCGGGCGCCACCGGCTCCCCCGGGCTGCTGGTCGCCACCGGCGACGGCACCGCCACCGTCACTATCAGCAACCCGGCCCGCCGCAACGCGATGACGCTGGCGATGTGGCGGTCGCTGCCGCCGCTGCTGGACGCGCTGGCCGGCGACCCGACGGTGCGGGTGCTGGTGCTCACCGGAGCCGGGGACACCTTCTGCGCGGGCGCGGACATCGGCGACCTGGCCGGGCCCGACGGCATGCGCGGCATCCGGGAGGCGGCCGTGGCGGCGGAGGAGGCGCTGGCCGCCTTCCCCAAGCCGACGATCGCGGCGGTCCGCGGCTACTGCGTCGGCGGCGGCTGCCAGCTCGCGGTCGCCTGCGACCTCCGCTTCGCGGCGGAGGGCGCGCGCTTCGGCGTCACCCCGGCCCGGCTCGGCATCGTCTACCCGGCCTCCTCCACCCGGCGGCTGGCCGGGCTCGCCGGGCAGTCGACCGCCAAACACCTGCTGTTCTCGGCCGAGTTGATCGACCACGAGCGGGCGCTGCGCACCGGCCTGGTCGACGAGGTGCTGCCCGCGGACCGGCTCGACGCGCGGGTACGGGAGTTCACCGCCGTGCTGCGGTCCCGGTCGCAGCTGACGCAGGCCGCCGCCAAGGAGTTCGCCGCCGGCGAGCCGCCCGCGGAGCGCCTGGCCCACTGGGCGGAACAGGCCGCCGCCAGCGGCGACGCGGCCGAGGGCGCCGCCGCGTTCCTGGAACGCCGCGAGCCGCGGTTCACCTGGACACCGGGCAGGGGCTGACCGGTGGGCGCGCTCGGCGACGGCGAGGTACGGCGGCTGCGGGCGCGGGCCCAGGGGCTGCACGGGCCCGGCGGTCGCACGGTGGCTGACGCGGTGCGGCTGGCCGCCGGGCTGCAGGCCCAGGACGCCAAGGCGTGCCGGCTGCAGGTGCGGGCGCGCAGCCGCGGCCTGACCGCGGGTGACGTCGACGCGGCCTGCGCCGCCCGCCCGCCGGCGGTGGTGCGCACCTGGCTGATGCGCGGCACCCTGCACGCGGTGGCGGCCTCCGACGTGCGCTGGCTGACCGCGTTGCTCGGCCCGCGCGCCGCGGACATGTACCGCGGGCGGCGCGCCCGGCTCGGCCTGGACGACGACCTGCTGGCGCGGGCGCTGCCCGCGCTGGAGCGCGTCCTGGCCGGGCGGGCGTTGCCGCGCGACGCGCTGGTGGAGCGGCTGGCGGAGGAGGGCGTCGCCCTGGACCCGCGCGGCCAGGCCCCGGCGCACCTGCTGCTGTACGCCGCGGCCCGCGGCGTGGTGTGCCGCGGGCCGGAGGCGGCGGCCGACGCGGCCACGTACGTGCTGGCCGAGGAGTGGCTGGACGGCGTGGCCGACGCGGGCCCGGCCGGCGACGAGGCGCTGGCCGAACTCGCGGTGCGGCACGCGACGTCCTACGGCCCGGTGTCCGCGGCCGACCTGGCCCGCTGGTCGGGGCTGCCGGCGACCGCGGCCCGCCGCGCGCAGGCGGCCGCCGGCGACCGGCTCGCGCGGGTCGAGAGCCCGCGGGGTCCGCTGCTGGCCGCGGCCGGCGCGGCGTCCCGGGTGCCGCCGCCCGGCGCGGTGCGGATGACCGGCCACTTCGACCCGTACCTGCTCGGCTACCGCGACCGGGACCTGATGCTGCCGCCCGCGATCGCCCCGCGCATCGCCACCGGCGGCGGCTTCCTCATGCCGTGCGTCCTGCGGGACGGCGCGGTGGCGGCGACCTGGCGCCACGAGCGCCGCGGCGCCGCCCTCACCCTGCGCGTGGAGCCGCTGACCGGCGAGCCCGACCCGGCCCTGTCCGAGGCCATCGCCGCGGAGGTCGGGGACATCGGCCGCTTCCTGGGCATGCCCGCGACCTGGGAGTGGACGACGGGGTTGTGAGCCTGCACCCGGGGATCGCCTGGCCGGATACGCGTGCCGGACGCCGGGACCCGCCAGGGACCGTCGGGGGGCTCGCAGGATCAGTTGACGGAGGTGGTGCGCCGTGAGCCCGGCCCCGGACCCGGGAGCCTGGCCGGCGGATACGCGTCCGCCAGGGACCAGAAACGAGATCGCAGGTTCAGTTGGCGCGGGTGGCGCGCTGTGAGCCCCAGCCCGGGCCCGCCCCGGGCGGCCTGCCAGGCGGATACGCCTGCCGGACACCGGGAGCCCGCCGGGGCAATCGGCGGGTAGCCCGAGCTTGGCCCCACGCTCCGGAGGCGTCGGGACGCAGGCCCGGGCGGCGGACGGCGACGGCAGCAGCGCGTCGCCGGCACCTGCGTTCTCCGTCGTCCGCAAGGGCGGCGCCGGCGCGACGGTGTCGTGGTGGGGCGGTGCCACCGCGCAGTTCGCGGCGGGTGAACCGGCCGGCTACGTGGAGCGGATGAGCGGCGCCCGCGTTCGGGTGGTGCAGGCGCGGCCCGCGCACCGGCCGGCGGATACGCGTCCGCAGGGGACCGTCAACGTACTCGCAGGGTCAGTTGATGCGGGTGGCGCCGACCGGCTGGCGCTCGGTCACGCCGGTGGGCATGGCGGGGTGGCGGCCGAGCAGGATGATGCCGATGACCACCGCGGCCAGGCCGGCGGCCTCCCAGGCCAGGGCGCCCGGGGTGACCCGGAGCCGGTCGCCGAGGAACCCGACGCCGCAGGCGATGCCGGCCAGTGGCTGGGCGGCGGTCAGCGACGGCAGGGACATCCGCAGTGGCGCGGTCTCGAAGGCGCTCTGCACCAGCAGCAGCCCGGTCAGGCCGAGGACGGCGATCCCGTAGGGCTGCCAGTGCACGAAGAGCGGGGCGATCCCGTGGTCGCGGATGATCTGCCCGCACACCCGGGTGAGGGCGTCCTGCAGGCCGTAGAGCAGGCCGGCGGCGAGCGCGAGCAGGGCCGCCTCCGAGGACGGCGGGAGCCGGCGGGATCTGATGGTGAGCAGCAGGGCGAGGCCGGCCACGATGCCGAAGACCAGCCAGTGCCGCAGCGGTCCCGCGGGGGCGCTGCCGCCGCTGGGCCGCCCCGCGACGATGAAGGCGGTCACCCCGAGGGCGAGCAGCGCGACACCGCCCCAACCGCTCCAGCCCAGCGGCTGTCTGGTCAGCCAGCGCGACAGGGCCATGGCGAACAGCAGGTTGGTGGCGGTGAGCGGCTCGACCAGCGAGACCTCGCCGTAGGCCAGGGCGACCGCGCCGAGCACCAGGCCGCTGACGAAGAACGCGATCCCCAGCAGCCAGTCCGGCATGCGGATCAGGTCGAGGAGCAGCCGGAAGGAGAGGAAGTCCGCGAGCGGCGCACGGGCGGCCGCGCGCTGCTGCAGCACGAATCCCAGGCCGAGGCAGCAGGCGGCACCGACTCCGAGCAGGAACACGGCCACGCCGTCACTGTAACCCGCCACATGCCCGACCAGCCCCGATCCGCACGAGTGCGCCCTGGTGGGTCCCGGTCTGCGCCGCTTTTCAGGCAGGCTCGGCCGGTGCGGCGGACTCGGCGTGCGCGGCCGGTTCGGCGGGCCCGGGAAGCTCGGAAACCTCGGAAGGCTCGGAATCCTCGGAAGGCCCGCATTCCTCGGAAGGCTCGGCCGGGGCCGTCTCCGCGCTGTCCCACACCGTGAGGAACGCCATCCGCAGGCAGGCGGCGAGCGCCGGGTGCTCGATGTACAGGGCGGTGGTCGAGCCGGTGCCGGCGACCGGGTCCGGCATGTCGCACAGCACGAGCGAGGCGTCGGCCACCACCAGTTTCAGTGGCAGGTCCGCGGCGAACCGGCACTCCTCGCCCGCCGCCCGGGACCGCCGGACGTTGTCCAGGGTCTCGGGATCGGCGAGCGCCTCGTGGGTGTAGATGGCGCGGACCGAGCCGCCGTTGCGCCGCAGCCGCCGCACCGCCCTGATCCCCGGGGTGTTCAGGCCGGGGGCGACGAACGGCGGTTTGGAGAGGCTGAGCAGTTCGTGCTGGGCGTGGTTCTGGATGTCGGTGAACGCCTCGGATATCGACTTGGGGTCGCGGAGGATCTCGATGTAGTCCAGCGGCACGGTGTGCGACCTGCCGTCGGACCAGATCGGCACCAGGCTCGCGGTCAGGTTCGCCGACACCCGGTCCAGCCGCTCCAGCGCCTCGCGCTGCAGCGCCATCAGCCGGGCCACCGCCAGTTCCGGGGCGACCGCCGTGAACGTGGCGACCCGCCCGGGATGCGCGGTGGCCAGCCGTCGCCTGACCAGGGCGTCCAGCACGTCGTACACGCGCTGCCTGGGAACATCGGCCTCGCGCGCCACCTCGGCCGCGGTGTACGACTCGCGGCGTACAAGGGCGAGGTAGACCCGCGCCTCGTAGCGGGCGAGGCCCAGTGAGACCAGGTCGTTGACCGGTCCTTCCTCCGACTCCATGGCGCCACAAGCTATACGCCGGAGATCGTCGCGGGGAAGCGCGGGAGGGGGTCCCGGAAGGTGACTCGAGGTCAATCCTTTGCCATTACCCGGTAGTTCCTTTAAACCGGTCTCACTACCTTCATCATGGCCACCACTGCACGGGGTGGCAGTCAGCACGAATGGCTGAAGTCGTCAGCCAGATCACCAGTGAACGAGCGCCACATGCTTCCCGGGCGTAGCCGCACGATGATCGGTTGTCATGAACGTGACAGATCTGCCATCGTCGGGCGCCCCCAGGCTCGATCCCCCCATGGAGGGCAGTTCATTGCAGTCGACAAGTCCCGGCCGGTTGAGAGCAACCGTCCGCCGCGCAACCCTCGCGGTGGTCGCCGCGGGGGCCCTGGTGACCGGCGGCATGGTCGCGGCGGCGGCTCCCTCGGTCGCCAGCACGCCCGCCTCCACCTCCGGCTCATCCGCCACCGGCGCCACCGGCACCACCCTGGGCAAGTCCCAGCACCTGTGCGCCTCGCCCGCCGAGGGCCGGATGTCCTGCCTGTCGCTGGTGCGCACGGACGTCGTGCACCACATGGGTGTCTCCCCCAACGCCACCCCCTCCGGATACGGTCCCACCGACCTGCAGAGCGCCTACGCCCTGCCGTCCGGCGGTTCGGGGGCCACCGTGGCCATCGTCGATGCCCAGGACGACCCCAACGCCGAGTCGGACCTGGCCACTTACCGCTCGCAGTACGGCCTGCCGGCCTGCACCACGGCCAACGGCTGCTTCAAGAAGGTCGACCAGAACGGCGGCACCAGCTACCCCACCGCCGACTCCGGCTGGGCCGGTGAGATATCGCTCGACCTCGACATGGTCAGCGCCGTCTGCCCGTCCTGCCACATCCTGCTGGTCGAGGCCACCTCGGCGAGCATGAGCGACCTGGGCATCTCGGTGAACCGCGCGGTCACCATGGGCGCGAAGTACGTGTCCAACAGCTACGGCGGCTCCGAGTCCTCCTCGGACACCTCGTACGACAGCTCGTACTTCAACCACCCGGGCGTCGCCATCACCGTCAGCTCCGGTGACAGCGGCTACGGCGTGGAGTACCCGGCCGCGTCCCAGTACGTGACCTCGGTCGGCGGCACCTCGCTCAGCCGCGCCAGCGGCACCTCGCGCGGCTGGACCGAGTCGGTCTGGGGCAGCAGCGCCGGCGGTGAGGGCGCGGGCTCCGGCTGCTCGTCCTACGACCCCAAGCCCAGCTGGCAGACCGACACCGGCTGCTCCAAGCGCACCGTCGCGGACGTCTCCGCGGTCGCCGACCCGAACACCGGTCTGGCGGTCTACGACTCCTACGGTGCCAGCGGCTGGCAGGTCTACGGCGGCACCAGCGCCTCGTCGCCGATCATCGCCTCGGTCTACGCGCTCGCCGGCACCCCCGCCTCGGGCACGACCCCGGCGTCCTACCCCTACGCCCACACCGGCTCGCTGAACGACGTGACCAGCGGCGCCAACGGTTCCTGCAGCAGCAGCTACCTGTGCACCGCCAAGGCCGGCTACGACGGCCCGACGGGTCTGGGCACGCCGAACGGCACCGCCGCCTTCACCAACGGCACCTCGACCGGCAACACGGTCACGGTGACCAACCCGGGCAGCCAGTCCACGGTGGTCAACACCGCGGCCAGCCTGCAGATCAGCGCGAGCGACTCCGCCTCCGGCCAGACCCTGACCTACTCGGCCACCGGTCTGCCCGCGGGCCTGTCGATCAACGCCTCGTCCGGCCTGATCTCCGGCACCCCGACCGCCACGGGCACCTCCAGCGTGACGGTCACCGCCAAGGACTCCACCGGCGCGACCGGCACGGCGAGCTTCAGCTGGGCGGTCACCACCTCCGGCGGCGGTGGCGGCGGCTGCACGGCGAGCCAGCTGCTGACGAACCCGGGCTTCGAGTCCGGCAACACCGGCTGGACCACCAGCTCCGGCGTCATCGACAACAGCACCGGCGCCCCCGCCCACACCGGGTCCTACAAGGCGTGGCTGGACGGCTACGGCACCACCCACACCGACACGCTGTCCCAGTCGGTGACCATCCCGTCCACCTGCACCAGCGCCAACCTGACCTTCTACGTGTACATCTCCACGCAGGAGACCTCCACCACGACGGCCTACGACACCCTGAAGCTGACCGCTGGCTCCAGCACGCTGGCCACCTACTCCAACCTCAACCACACGACCGGCTACGTGCAGAAGTCGATCAACCTGTCCTCGTACATCGGGCAGACCGTCGCCCTGAAGTTCACCGGCTCCGAGGACTCCCTCTACGCCACGTCGTTCCTCATCGACGACACCGCCGTCAACGTGAGCTGATGCCCGCGCGCACGGCCTAGCAGCACCGCACGACGCGCCCCGGCGCGGCAGCACACGACGGACCCGGGTCGGCCCCCACTGCCGACCCGGGTCCGCCGCTCTCCCCCGGTGTGCCGGTCACCGCACGTCGACGGTGACCTTCCACCCGACGATGGCGTGACAGGACACGCCGCCGGGTGTCGCGCTCGGGCAGGCGTGCCGGAAGCCGCTCAGCTGGGCACTGCCGGCCCGTGCGCCGCGATAGACGCCGGGCGAGACCTCGGTGAGTGCCGTGCCGTGCTCGACGGCCGGCACGTATCGGTCGTTCAGTCGCAGCCGCAGGGTGCTGCCCACGCTCAGGCACAGTTCGCGCGCGTTGGTGGCGGCCAGGTCGACGACGACGTCGCCGCAGTCCTGCTGCGTGCTCGCCGGGGCCGCTTCCGGTGCCCCCACCCGGACGCCGTTCGCCGAGCCGCATCCCGCCGTCAGCACCAAGGACGCGACGGCCGCCCCCACGGCCGCACCTGTCCGAGCGCGCATGCCCCAACCTCCCTCGCCCGGGCCGCCCTTGGTCGGAAGGCGGCCGGTCATGGGTGTGACGCAGCGCGGCGCGGGCCGGTTCCCTCCGGTTGTGGACGGCCCGGCGCGGGGCACGCGTGCGGCTCGGTGATCCGGACGCGTTCAGCGCGCTCGATGATCCGGCTGCGTTCAGCGCTCGGTGATCCGGCCGCCGTCCACCTCGATGCGGCGGGTGGTGTGCACCGCGTCCAGCATCCGCCGGTCGTGCGTGACCAGCAGCAGGGTGCCCTGGTACGAGGCGAGCGCGGACTCCAACTGCTCGATGGCGGGCAGGTCGAGGTGGTTGGTGGGCTCGTCGAGGACGAGCAGGTTGACGCCCCGGGCCTGCAGCAGGGCCAGCGCCGCACGGGTGCGCTCGCCGGGCGAGAGGGTGGCGGCGGGACGCAGCACGTGGTCGGCCTTGAGGCCGAACTTGGCCAGCAGGGTGCGGATCTCGGCCGGATCCAACTCCGGAGCCGGCGCGCGGAACGCGTCCAGCAGCGTCTCCTCGCCGCGGAACAGGGCGCGGGCCTGGTCGACCTCGCCGACCTGCACGCCCGGGCCGAGCGCCGCGGTGCCCTCGTCCAGCGGCAGCCGGCCGAGCAGGGCGGCGAGCAGCGTCGACTTGCCGGAGCCGTTGGCGCCGGTGATCGCGACCCGGTCCGCCCAGTCGATCTGGAGGTCCACCGGGCCGAAGGCGAAGTCGCCGCGCCGGACACGCGCGCCGCGCAGGGTGGCCACCACGGCCCCCGAGCGGGGCGCGGCGGCGATCTCCATCCGCAGCTCCCACTCCTTGCGGGGCTCCTCCACGACCTCCAGCCGCTCGATCATCCGCTCGGTCTGCCGGGCCTTGGCGGCCTGCTTCTCGCTGCCCTCGACGCGGGCCTTGCGGGCGATCTTGTCGGGGTCGGGGGCCTTGCGCAGGGCGTTGCGGGTGCCCTTGTCCATCCAGCCGCGCTGCATCCGGGCGCGGGCCTCCAGCCCGGCCTTGGTGTCGGCGTACTCCTCGTACTCCTCGCGGGCGTGCCGCCGGGCGGTGGCGCGCTCCTCCAGATACGAGGCGTAGCCGCCGCCGTAGACGGAGACCTGGTGCTGGGCGAGGTCGAGTTCGACGACGCTGGTGACGGTGCGGGTGAGGAACTCGCGGTCGTGGCTGACCAGGACGGTGCCGGCGCGCAGCCCGGTGACGAACTTCTCCAGCCGCTCCAGGCCGTCCAGGTCCAGGTCGTTGGTGGGCTCGTCGAGCAGGAAGACGTCGTAGCGGCTGAGCAGCAGGGAGGCGAGTCCGGCCCGGGCGGCCTGGCCGCCGGACAGCCCGCGCATGTCCGCGTCGAGCGCGACGCCGAGGCCGAGCGAGGCCGCGGCCTCCTCGGCGCGGTCCTCCAGGTCGGCGCCGCCGAGGGCCAGCCAGCGGTCGAGCGCGGCGGCATAGGCGTCGTCGGCGCCCGGCGCCCCGTCGACGAGTGCCTGGGTGGCGGCGTCCAGGGCGGCCTGCGCGGCGGTCACCCCGGTACGGCGGGACAGGAAGTCGCGGACCGACTCCGCCCGGCGGTCCGGCTCCTGCGGCAGATGGCCGACGGTGGCGTCCGCGGGGCTCAGCCGCAGGGCCCCCTCCTCGGGGACGTCCAGTCCGGCGAGGATCCGCAGCAGCGTGGACTTTCCGGCGCCGTTGGCACCGACCAGGCCGATGACGTCTCCCGGCGCGACGACCAGGTCGAGGCCGGAGAACAGGGCACGGTCGCCATGTCCTGCGGCGAGCTTCTTGGCAACGAGGGTGGCACTCATCAGAGGCCGGATCCTACCGTTTCGCCCCCGCCCCCGACCAAGGCGTTCCCCTGACGGCGGGGCCGGGGCCCGGGGAGCGAGGCGGGGTGCCGTCCTGGGGTCGGGGCCGCCGGTTCCGATGAGGCGGGCGCCGCTTCGTCGCTCCCCCCGGCACGAGGGTGACCGGATTCGCCCTCCCAAAAAAATGCATGCACGCTTGATTGTTTTTTGGGGGGCTGCCACGCTCGGGGCGCACGCTGTCATGTACCGGCGGTTTGTCCGAGGGGTGGCCATGGCCGATCCGCAGTCCGTACGCACCGTCCTGGACGATCTCCGTGCCGAGAGCGACGCGCTCGACGTCCTGGTGGCGGAGCTGCCGGCCGGGCGCTGGGGCGCCGTGACGCCGGCCGAGGGCTGGACCGTCGCCCACCAGATCGCCCATCTGAGCTGGACCGACCGCCAGGCGCTGCTGGCGATCGAGGACCCGGACGCGTTCTCCGCGGAACTCACCTACGCCTTGGGTCACTTGGACACCTACGTGGACGAGGCCGCGACCCGGGACGCCGCGATGCCGCCGGCCGCGCTCCTGGAGCGGTGGCGGTCCAGCAGGGCCCGGCTGTGGGCGACGCTGGTGGCGCAGCCGCCGGGCGTGCGGCACCCCTGGTACGGGCCGCCGATGAGCACCGCGGCCGTGGCCACCGGGCGGCTGATGGAGACGTGGGCGCACGGCCAGGACATCGCCGACACCCTGGGGGTGCGGCGCACCCCCACCGCGCGGTTGCGGCATGTCGTACGGATCGCGGTGCGCGCCCGGGACTACGCCTTCGCCGCGCACGGCCGTCCCGCCCCGCAGGCGGAGTTCCGCTGGGAACTGACCGCGCCCGACGGCTCGTTGTGGTCCTTCGGCCCGGAGGACGCCGACCAGCGGGTGAGCGGGCCCGCCGAGGACCTGTGCCTGCTCGCGGTGCAGCGCCGCCACCGCGACGACGTGGCACTGACCGCCGAAGGAGCGGACGCCGACGCGTGGTTGTCGATCGCGCAGGCATTCGCCGGACCGCCCGGCAAGGGCCGGCCGGCCGGGGCGGCGTCCGGCGGCGGTGCCGCATGAGGGGGACGGTCCTGCGCGGGAAGGACTTCGCCGAGCGGCGCGCGACGATGCTGGACCGGCTGGCCGAGGTGGCCGCCGCGCACGCCGAGGCGCTGGCCGGCGGCGGCCCCAAGTACCAGGAACGGCACCGCGGTCGGGGCAAGCTCCTGGCCCGCGAGCGGATCGAGCTGCTCCTCGACCCGGACACCCCGTTCCTCGAACTGTCCCCGCTCGCCGGGTGGGGCAGCGACTTCACCACGGGCGCCTCCCTCGTCACCGGCATCGGCGTCGTCGAGGGCGTCGAGTGCCTGGTGACCGCCAACGACCCGACCGTACGCGGCGGGGCGAGCAACCCGTGGACGCTGAAGAAGGCGCTGCGGGCCAACGAGATCGCCTTCGCCAACCGGCTGCCGGTGGTGAGCCTGGTGGAGTCCGGCGGCGCCGACCTGCCCAGCCAGAAGGAGATCTTCATCCCCGGCGGGGCGCTCTTCCGCGACCTGACGCGGCTGTCGGCCGCCGGAATCCCCACCGTGGCCGTGGTGTTCGGCAACTCCACCGCGGGCGGCGCGTACGTGCCGGGGATGTCCGACCACGTCATCATGGTCAAGGAGCGCTCGAAGGTGTTCCTCGGCGGCCCGCCGCTGGTGAAGATGGCCACCGGCGAGGAGAGCGACGACGAGGAGCTGGGCGGCGCCGTCATGCACGCCCGCGTCTCGGGCCTGGCCGACTACTTCGCCCTGGACGAGCCGGACGCGCTG
>WRCZ01000051.1 GCA_009783685.1 Actinomycetes bacterium | reverse complement strand
TCGGACGACTCCGGCTTCAACGGCTGAGCCGCGCCGGCCGCGCCGACCGCGGTTGTCCACAGGGTCGCTTTCAAGATCATCGCCGGGGGATTCCCCTCTGTCACAGTGAGATCACTGGATTTCACCGTGAGTGACAGAGGGGGTTCCCGTGAACGCACGAGGCGCGCTGGGGCGCTACGGCGAGGACGTCGCCGCGCGGATGCTGGAGGAGGCCGGGCTCGACGTCCTGGCCAGGAACTGGCGGTGCGGGCGGCGGGGCGAGGTCGACATCCTGGCGGTCGACGGCGACGCCCTGGTGGTCTGCGAGGTCAAGACACGCCGTGAGGGCGTCTTCCAGGCGCCCATGGCCGCCCTGACGGCCGCCAAGGTGGCCAGGCTGCGCTCGCTGGCCGAACGCTGGGCGGCCGAGCACGGCGGCGCACCGCCGGGCGGCGTCCGTATCGACCTGGTCGGCGTCACCCTGCCCGCCCGCGGCGCCGCCCGCGTCGAGCACGCCAGGGGGGTGGCGTGATGGGCTTCGCCCGCACCTGCTCGGTCGCCCTGGTCGGTGTGGAGGGCGTCGTGGTGGAGGTGCAGGCCGATCTGGAACCGGGAGTGGCCGCCTTCACCCTGGTCGTCCTCCCCGACAAGAGCCTCACCGAGAGCCGCGACCGGGTCCGCGCCGCCATCGTCAACAGCGGCGAGACCTGGCCGCAGAAGAAGCTCACCGTCGGGCTCAGCCCCGCCTCCGTGCCCAAGGGAGGCTCGGGCTTCGACCTCGCCGTGGCCTGCGCGGTGCTCGCCGCCAACGACCGGATCGCGCCGTCCTCCATCGCCGACCTGATGATGATCGGCGAACTGGGCCTCGACGGCCGCGTGCGCCCGGTCCGCGGCGTCCTGCCGGCGGTACTGGCCGCTGCCGACGCCGGCTACCAGCACGTCGTGGTGCCCGAGCGCACCACCGCGGAGGCCTCGCTGGTGCCGGGAGTCTCCGTCCTCGGCATCCGCTCGCTGCGCCAGCTCGTCGCGGTCCTCAACGACGAACCCGTGCCCGAGGAGGACGAGCAGCGGACGGACCCGGAGGGCCGGCCCGACCCCATGCTGGCCGGTCTCACCATGCCGGGCGGCTTCGGCGGTGGGCTGGCCAGCAGCCTCGGCGGCGGCACGGCCGCGGTGGATCGCCCCGACCTGGCGGACGTCGCCGGCCAGCCCACCGCCCGGCTGGCCCTGGAAACAGCCGCGGCCGGCGGGCACCACCTCTACCTCAACGGGCCGCCGGGCGCGGGCAAGACCATGCTGGCCGAGCGCCTGCCGGGCATCCTGCCGCCGCTCACGCGGCAGGAGTCCCTGGAGGTCACCGCCGTCCACTCGGTCGCCGGGATCCTGCCGCCGGGACGCCCGCTGGTGGACACCCCGCCCTACTGCGCCCCGCACCACTCCGCGACCATGCCCTCGCTCGTCGGCGGCGGCAGCGGGCTGCCCCGGCCCGGAGCGGTCTCGCTGGCCCACCGAGGGGTGCTGTTCCTGGACGAGGCTCCGGAGTTCAGCGTCCGCTCGCTGGACGCACTGCGGCAGCCGCTGGAGTCGGGGCACGTGGTCGTCGCCCGCAGCGCGGGCGTGATGCGGCTCCCGGCCCGCTTCATGCTGGTGCTGGCCGCCAACCCCTGCCCGTGCGGCCGCTTCTCGCTCCTCGGCGGCTGCGACTGCTCACCCCTCTCGGTGCGCCGCTACCAGGCACGGCTGTCCGGGCCGCTGCTCGACCGGGTCGATCTGCGGGTCGAGGTGGACGCGGTCAGCCGCGCCGAGCTGATCGGCCACGGCCGGGGCGAGTCCACCGCGGACGTCGCGGCCCGGGTGCTGGAGGCCCGTGACCGCGCCGCAGCCCGCTTCCGGGACACGCCGTGGCGGATGAACAGCGAGGTCCCCGGGCACGAGATCCGCACCCGCTGGCACGTCGCCCCGGGCGCCCTGCACGCCGCCGAACGCGACATGGAACGCGGCCTGCTCACCGCCCGCGGCCTCGACCGGGTGCTGCGCGTCTCCTGGACGCTCGCCGACCTCGCCGGCCACGCGCGTCCCGACCCCGGCGACGTCCTGCGGGCCCTCCAGCTCCGCAGCGGCTTCAGCCGCGGCGCGACCCTGGCGGGCACCCCGTGACCGCCGGGAGGACCGGCAGGTCACGGGCCCCGTCCCCGCGCGGGGACGAGCAGGGACGGGCGCCGGCCGGGCCCGGAGCGGTCGAGGAGGAGCTGAGGCGCTACTACGCCTCCGGCGGCGGCGCGGGACGGGACGGGCTGGACGCGGCGGCCGGCTGGGCGGAGCGGCTCGCACGGGTCTCCCTGACCCGGATCGCGGACCCCGGGGACGCGGTGATGGGGCGCGCGGTGCGCGAGCTGGGCGCGGAGGAGGCGCTGCTCGCCGGCGGGGCGGGCCGGCGGCTGCCGGGGGCCAGCCCGCGCCGGACCGAGGGGTACCGGCTGCGCGCCCCGCGCGCCGACCCCCTGGCGGACCTGGCGACAGCGCTGCGGGCCGGGAGCCGCTTCGTGTGCCCGGGCGACGGCGACTGGCCGGCCCAGCTCGACGACCTCGGCGACGAGCGCCCCTACGGGCTGTGGGTGCGCGGCGGGCCCTCGCTGCGAATGTGGGCGCTGCGCTCGGTCGCCGTGGTCGGCGCCCGCGCCTGCACCGACTACGGCGTGCACATGGCCGTCCGGCTGGGCTCGGGCCTGGCCGCCGCGGGCTGGGTCGTGGTCTCCGGCGCCGCCTACGGGGTGGACGGGGCGGTCCACCGCGCCGCGCTGGCCGCCGGCGGGGCCACCATCGGCGTGGTGGCCAGCGGGGTCGACGTCCCCTACCCGCCGGGAAACGCCTCACTGATCGACGCCATTGCCGAACACGGCCTGCTGATCGGCGAGTTGCCACCGGGGGAGCACCCCACCCGCAGCCGGTTCGTGCTCCGCAACCGGGTCATCGCCGCGCTGACCCGCGGCACCGTGGTGGTCGAGGCCCGCTACCGCAGCGGTTCGCTGATCACCGCGCGCCGGGCCGCGGCGCTCGGCCGGATCACCATGGGGGTCCCCGGCCCGTGCACCAGCGGGCTGTCCGAAGGGGTGCACGAACTCCTGCGGAAGGAGGCCGTGGTGGTCACCGACGCGGCCGAGGTCGTGGAGATGGTGGGCGAGATCGGCGCGGATCTCGCCCCGGCCCGCCGAGGTCACGCGCTGCCCCGCGACCGCCTCGGCGCGGCCGCCTCGCGGGTCCTGGACGCGCTGCCCGGTCGCGGGGAGGCCGCGGTCGAGTCCGTCGCCGCCGCCGCGGGAGCCGGTGTCCCCGACACGCTGGGACGACTCCACGAATTGCGGGCCCTGGGGTTCGTCGAACGCACGGACGCCGGATGGATGTTGGTCCGTACCGCTCACGACGGGCGGGCGGGGCGGATCGGTTGACGCTATGGACACACCATCAGGTGACAGGAAAACGCCGTGACCTGGGGTGATCACAGGGCGTGCGAGAAGGCCCGCGCAGGACCCGCATCATGGCGCACACGACCGCCCCTTCACCCCCACCGGGGAACCGCCACCGGGCCTGTCCGGCCCGCACCCGCAGAGGAACGTATCTGCGCATGTCCCAGACGGATGACGTAGCAGCCAGCGACGCCGCGGTCACGCTACGCTCGCGGAGGCTCGATTCCCCGGCCGACCCCACCGGCACACGATCGATCCGCACACGATCCACCACGACACCCCAGAACGGCTCACCACGCAGCATGCCCCAGTACACCCCCGGGACCGGAAGGACGACGGCACCGACCGCCGCCCGCGCCACCGCTCGGCCCCCCGCCCCCACGTCCCTGGACGCGCTGTGGCGGACCTACAAGGCCACGGGGGACAAGCGGCTGCGCGAGCAGCTGATCCTGCACTACTCGCCGCTGGTGAAATATGTCGCGGGCCGGGTCAGCGTGGGCCTGCCGGCGAACGTGGAGCAGGCCGACTTCGTGTCCTCCGGGGTCTTCGGGCTGATCGACGCCATCGAGAAGTTCGACCCGGACCGCGCCATCAAGTTCGAGACCTACGCGATCACCCGGATCCGCGGCGCCATGATCGACGAGCTGCGCGCCCTCGACTGGATCCCGCGGTCGGTGCGGCAGAAGGCCCGCGCGGTGGAGCGCGCCTACGCCACCTTGGAGGCGACGCTGCGCCGCACCCCGACCGAGCCCGAGGTCGCCGCCGAGATGGGCGTCCCCCTCGAAGAGCTCCACGGGGTGTTCAGCGCCCTGTCGCTGGCCAACGTGGTGGCCCTGGAGGAGCTGCTGCACGTCGGCGTCGAGGGCGACCGGCTCAGCCTGGTCGACACGCTGGAGGACACCGGCGCCGACAACCCGGTCGAGGTGGCCGAGGACCGCGAGCTGCGCCGCCTGCTGGCCCGCGCCGTCAACACCCTGCCCGAGCGGGAGAAGACCGTGGTCACGCTCTACTACTACGAGGGACTGACCCTCGCCGAGATCGGGCAGGTGCTCGGCGTCACCGAGAGCCGGGTCAGCCAGATCCACACCAAGTCCGTCCTCCAACTCCGGGCAAAGCTGGCAGACGTGGGCCGCTGAGCCGCCGGCCGGACCTTCTACAGTGGGGGGATGCCCAGGATTCGAGCGGCCTCGGTGGCCGAGCACCGGTCCATGCAGCGGCGCGCCCTGCTCGACGCCGCCCGCTCCCTGCTGACCGAGGGCGGCACCGACGCCCTCACCTTCCCGGCGCTGGCCGAGCGCACCGGCCTGGCCCGGTCCTCGGTGTACGAGTACTTCCGCTCCCGCGCCGCGGTCGTCGAGGAGCTGTGCGCCGTCGACTTCCCGGTCTGGGCCGCCGAGGTCGAGGCCGCGATGCAGGCCGCGGAGACGCCCGCGGACAAGATCGAGGCGTACGTCCGCAGCCAGCTGACCCTGGTCGGCGACCGCCGGCACCGCGCCGTGGTGGCCATCTCCGCGGGCGAGCTGGAGGCCGGGGCCCGCGAGAAGATCCGCGCCGCGCACGGCGGCCTGGTCGCCATGGTCGTCGCCGCGCTGTCCTCCCTCGGCCACCCCGAGCCCCGGCTGACGGCCATGCTGCTGCAGGGCATCGTCGACGCCGCGGTCCGGCGCATCGAACTGGGCGCCGCGGAGGACCCCGACGCCATCGTCGAGGCGGCCGTCGGCATCGCGCTGCGCGGCGTCACCCGCCAGGGCGGTCCCGCGTCCGCGCCGCGGGGATGACCGGCGCGGCACCCGAGGGCAGCGGGCCGGACAGCGGCAGCAGCCTGGACGGCCCGGAGCGGCGCAGGGCCGGCGGCAGCAGCGACAGCGGATCCAGGTAGACGTCGCCGCGCAGCAGTCCCCAGTGCAGGCACGGCCCGGGGCAGTGCGGCACCTCCCCGCCCAGCACCCCCACCCGCCGGCCCGCGGCCACCTCCGTCCCCACCGTCAGCTCCGCCCGCACCGGTTCGTACGTGGTCCGCAGCCCGCCGGGCAGCGCCAGCACCACCACCGGCACCCCGGCCACCGCACCCGCGAAAGCGACCACGCCCGGAGCCGCCGCCCGCACCGCAGCACCAGGACCCGCCCGCAGGTCCACCCCGCGGTGCCCCGCCGCCCAGGGCTCGGCCGGCGGGTCGAACGCCCGCAGCACGGCCGGCCGCCCCCGCGCCCCCGGCCCCGCCACCGGCCAGCACCGCGCCCCCGGACCGGGCGGCCCGGTACACCCCGCACCGGGTGCCGCGCCCCGGCCGCCTCCAGGGGCGCCCCCAGCACCAGCACCGGCCTCAGCACTGGCCCCAGCACCCGGTCCGCCCGGGCCCGCGGCCAGCAGCGCGGCCGCCACCACCGTCGTCCACCACATCGTCGTGAAGATCATGGGTCCACCATGGCCGACCGCGGGCCGCTCGCGATGATCTTGGTCGGCAGCCTGTGGAAAACCCGGTGGTCGCCCGGCGCTCCGCCGGTCCCGTACACTTTCTCTGGCGATCCGGGTCACCGGGTCGACTTCGCACGCCCCGCCACCCACCCCCGTCACAGGGGCGGTGGCCGCGCTCCTCGGTCCCTTGCGGCACGGCGCGTCGGGGCGTCAGGCGCGGCAGCCATCCGGAGGCCGCGATAACCGAGTACCTCAAGGAGTACGGCCATGGCCGTCGTCACGATGCGGGAGCTGCTGGAGAGCGGCGTCCACTTCGGGCACCAGACCCGCCGCTGGAACCCGAAGATGAAGCGCTTCATCTTCACCGAGCGCAACGGCATCTACATCATCGACCTGCTCCAGTCGCTGTCGTACATCGACCGCGCCTACGAGTTCGTCAAGGAGACCGTCGCGCACGGCGGCTCCATCATGTTCGTCGGTACGAAGAAGCAGGCGCAGGAGGCGATCGCCGAGCAGGCGTCCCGCGTCGGCATGCCCTACGTCAACCAGCGCTGGCTGGGCGGCATGCTCACCAACTTCTCGACCGTCTACAAGCGCCTCCAGCGCCTGAAGGAGCTCGAGGAGATCGACTTCGAGGACGTGGCCGCCTCCGGCCTCACCAAGAAGGAGCTCCTCGTCCTCTCCCGCGAGAAGGACAAGCTGGAGAAGACCCTCGGCGGCATCCGCGAGATGCAGAAGGTCCCCAGCGCCGTCTGGATCGTGGACACCAAGAAGGAGCACATCGCCGTCGGTGAGGCGCGCAAGCTCCGCATCCCGGTCGTCGCCATCCTCGACACCAACTGCGACCCCGACGAGGTCGACTACAAGATCCCGGGCAACGACGACGCGATCCGTTCCGTCACCCTGCTCACCCGCGTGATCGCCGACGCCGTCGCCGAGGGCCTGATCGCCCGCTCCGGCGCCGCGCTGAGCGACAAGAAGGCCGAGGGTGCGGCCGAGCCGCTCGCCGAGTGGGAGCGTGACCTGCTCGAGGGCGAGAAGAAGGCCGACTCCGAGGCGCCCGCCGCCGACGCTCCGGCCGCCGCCGAGACCCCGGCTGCCGAGACCCCGGCCGCCGACGCTCCGGCTGCCGACGCTCCGGCTGCCGACGCTCCGGCCGCCGGCGAGGGCGACGCCCCGCAGGCCTGACGCCTTCAGCAGTTCCACGCGTGACGACGGCGGGGGCCTCACGCCCCCGCCGTTCACCCGTAGATCCACCGACCATTCGGGAAGAGAATTAACCCATGGCGAACTTCACCGCCGCCGACGTCAAGAAGCTCCGCGAGCTGACCGCCGCGGGCATGATGGACTGCAAGAACGCCCTCACCGAGGCGGAAGGCGACCTGGACAAGGCCGTCGAGATCCTCCGGGTCAAGGGCCAGAAGGGCGTCACCAAGCGCGAGGGCCGCTCGGCCTCCAACGGTGCCGTCGTCTCGCTCATCGCCGAGGGCAACAGCGAGGGCGTCCTGCTCGAGCTGAAGTGCGAGACGGACTTCGTCGCGAAGGGTGACAAGTTCGTCGCCGTCGCCGACGCGATCGCCGCGCACGTCGCCGCGACCAAGCCGGCCGGCCTCGAGGCGCTGCTCGCCTCCGAGATCAAGGACGGCCAGACCGTCCAGGCGTACGTCGACGAGGCGAACGCGACCCTCGGCGAGAAGATCGTGCTCGACCGCTTCGCCCAGTTCACCGACGGCTACGTGGCGTCCTACCTGCACCGCACCAGCCCGGACCTGCCCCCGCAGGTCGGCGTGCTGGTCGAGCTGGACAAGGCCGACGCGCAGACCGCCAAGGACGTCGCGCAGCACATCGCCGCGTTCGCCCCGAAGTTCCTGAGCCGCGACGAGATCGACGCCGAGACGGTCGAGAACGAGCGCCGCGTCGCCGAGGCCACCGCCCGCGAGGAGGGCAAGCCCGAGGCCGCGCTGCCGAAGATCGTCGAGGGCCGGGTCAACGGCTTCTTCAAGGAGAACGTCGTCCTGGAGCAGGCGTTCGCCAAGGACGCCAAGAAGACCGTCCAGAAGGTGCTCGACGAGGCCGGCGTGACGCTCAAGCGCTTCGCGCGCTTCCGCGTCGGCGTCTGATCGCCGTCGGAGCAGCGAAAGACCCGCGGCCCCGCTAGGGTCGTACGCGGCCGGCCGCCCGTCGGCCGCAGATGTGACGAGGAGGCCGTTGCCGTCGAGGGAACCCCAGAGGACCCGCGGCAATGGCCTCCTTTGTACGTGCACGAGGAGAACCCCATGGACGAAGGCGCCGACCACGTCGCCAAGGCTCACGCCACCGCAGGCCGCGGCGGCATCGCCCCCCGCCGCTACCTGCTCAAGCTGTCCGGCGAGGCGTTCGCCGGGGGAGGGGGGCTGGGCGTCGACCCCGATGTCGTGCACGCCATCGCCCGCGAGATCGCGGCGGTCGTCAGGGACGGCTACGAGATCGCGCTCGTCGTCGGCGGCGGCAACTTCTTCCGCGGTGCGGAGCTGCAGCAGCGCGGCATGGACCGCGCCCGCTCCGACTACATGGGCATGCTGGGCACGGTCATGAACTGCCTCGCCCTCCAGGACTTCCTGGAGAAGGAGGGCATCGAGACCCGCGTGCAGACCGCCATCACCATGGGCCAGGTCGCCGAGCCCTACATCCCGCTGCGGGCGGTCCGCCACCTGGAGAAGGGCCGCGTCGTCATCTTCGGCGCCGGTATGGGCATGCCCTACTTCTCCACCGACACCACCGCCGCCCAGCGGGCCCTGGAGATCGACGCCGCGGCCATGCTCATGGGCAAGAACGGGGTCGACGGCGTCTACGACTCCGACCCCAAGCACAACCCGGACGCGGTGAGGTTCGACGCGCTGGAGTACGGCGAGGTCATCGCGCGCGACCTGCGGGTCGCCGACCTCACCGCGATCACCCTGTGCCAGGACAACAAGCTGCCGATCCTCGTCTTCGAGCTGCTCGCGGAAGGGAACATCGCGCGGGCCGTGAAGGGTGAGAAGATCGGCACGCTGGTCAACGACCAGGGCACCCGGGCGTGACGGCCGCCGCCGTCGCATCCGCCGCACGACCGTCGTCACGATGGCGTCCGCCGTCACAAGCCGTCACACAGACGTCCGCCTTCTGAAGACCAGGAGCACATGGTGATTGAAGAAACCCTCCTCGAGGCCGAGGAGAAGATGGAGAAGGCCGTGGCTGTCGCCAAGGACGACTTCGCGGCGATCCGAACCGGCCGTGCGCACCCGGCGATGTTCAACAAGATCGTGGCCGAGTACTACGGCACCGTCACCCCGATCAACCAGCTCGCCTCCTTCGCGGTGCCCGAGCCCCGGATGGCGGTGATCACCCCCTTCGACAGCAGCAGCCTGCGCAACATCGAGGAGGCGATCCGCAACTCGGACCTCGGCGTCAACCCGAGCAACGACGGCCGTATCATCCGGGTGGTCTTCCCGCAGCTCACCGAGGAGCGCCGCCGCGACTACATCAAGGTCGCCAAGCACAAGGCCGAGGACGCGAAGATCTCGATCCGCAGCGTCCGCCGCAAGGCCAAGGAGACGCTCGACAAGCTCGTCAAGGACGGCGAGACCGGCGAGGACGAGGTGCGCCGCGCGGAGAAGGAGCTCGACGACACCACGGCGAAGTACGTGGCGCAGATCGACGAGCTGCTCAAGCACAAGGAGGCCGAGCTGCTGGAGGTCTGACCTCCGGCACGCCCGCCGCTCCACATCCGCACACTCCCCGGCCGACCACCACCTGACGACGACGCGAGGCGAAGCTCCGTGAACGACTCTTCCTGGGGCGCTTCGCCACGCGCCGCGCATGCGGCGGGTTCCGCCACGGAATCCGGGGCCAGCAGGAAGACTCCCGCCATGCCGCCATCCCCGCCGCCGGCCGCCGCGCCCCCGCCCGCCCAGGACCCGGCTCCGCAGCCGGCCCGGGTGAAGAAGTCCGCGGGGCGCAACCTGCGGGCGGCGATAGGGGTCGGCGTCGGACTGGGCGTGGTCATCGTCGCGTCCCTGTTCATCGTCAAGGCGGTGTTCGTCGGCGTCGTGGTGGCCGCGGTGGTGACCGGCCTGTGGGAGCTGACCTCGCGTCTGGCCGAGCGCAAGGACATCCACGCGCCGCTGGTGCCGCTGGCGGTCGGCGGCGCGGCGATGGTCGTGCTCGGCTATCTGCGCGGCGCGGACGGCGCGTGGATCGCCATGGCGCTGACCGCGCTCGCGGTGCTGGTCTGGCGGATGGCCCAGCCGCCGGAGAACTACCTGCGGGACGTCACGGCCGGCGTGTTCGCCGCGTTCTACGTGCCGTTCCTGGCCACGTTCGTGGTCATGATGCTCGCCGCGGACGACGGACCGCGGCGCGTGCTGGTGTTCCTGCTGCTCACCGTGATCAGCGACACCGGCGCCTACGCGGTCGGCTGGCGCTTCGGCCGCCACAAGCTCGCCCCGCGGATCAGCCCCGGCAAGACCCGCGAGGGGCTGCTCGGCGCGATGGCCTTCGCGATGGTGGCCGGCGCCCTGCTCATGCAGTACCTCATCGACGACGGCCAGTGGTGGCAGGGCCTGCTGCTCGGCCTGGCGGCGGCCACCAGCGCCACCCTCGGCGACCTCGGCGAGTCCATGATCAAGCGCGACCTCGGCATCAAGGACATGGGCGCCCTCCTCCCCGGCCACGGCGGCATCATGGACCGCCTCGACAGCCTCCTCCCCACCGCCCCCGTCGTCTGGCTCCTCCTCGTCGCCTTCGTCGGCAACGGCTGACCCCCCCGCCTCCCGCGGGGTCCCGCCCATCCCGTCGCCCACGCCGGGCAGTGGCCGTCCCGTGTGCGCCACCGGCCGCAAGTGGGCCTGCATCGGGGCCCGGACGGGCGGGGCACCTCCCGTATGACGGGCCGGGAAGTGGGGCGGGCAGGGGAGTGTCGGGGGTCTGCGACACTGGTAGGCATCATGCCTGCACCCGGAGAACTCACTTTTGCCGCGCCGCGCGGGGCCAAGAAGCCCCCGCGGCACCTTGCCGACCTGTCGCCGGTGGAGCGACGGGAGGCGGTGGCCGCGCTCGGCGAGAAGCCGTTCCGGGCCAAGCAGCTGTCGCAGCACTACTTCGCGCGGTACGCCGACGATCCGGCCGCGTGGACGGACATCCCGGCGGCGGCCCGCGGGCGGCTCGCGGACGACCTGCTGCCGGAGCTGATGACGGTCGTGCGGCACGCCGAGTGCGACGGCGGGGACACCCGCAAGACGCTCTGGCGGCTGTTCGACGGCACGCTCGTGGAGTCCGTGCTGATGCGCTACCCGGACCGGGTCACGATGTGCATCTCGTCACAGGCCGGCTGCGGCATGAACTGCCCTTTCTGCGCGACCGGGCAGGCCGGCCTGGACCGCAACCTGTCGACGGCCGAGATCGTGCACCAGATCGTCGCCGGCATGCGGGCGCTGCGTGACGGCGAGGTGCCCGGCGGGCCGTCCCGGCTGTCGAACATCGTCTTCATGGGCATGGGCGAGCCGCTCGCCAACTACAAGCGGGTGATCGGCGCGATCCGCCGCCTGACCGACCCCGAGCCGGACGGACTGGGCCTGTCGCAGCGCGGCATCACCGTGTCCACCGTCGGCCTGGTCCCGGCGATGTACCGGTTCGCCGACGAGGGCTTCAAGTGCCGCCTCGCGGTCTCCCTGCACGCCCCCGACGACGAGCTGCGCGACACCCTCGTCCCCGTCAACACCCGCTGGAAGGTCCGCGAGGTGCTCGACGCGGCCTGGTACTACGCGGAGAAGTCCGGCCGCCGGATCTCCGTCGAGTACGCGCTGATCCGCGACGTCAACGACCAGGCGTGGCGGGCCGACCGGCTGGGCAAGCTGCTGAAGAACCACCGCGTGCACGTCAATCTGATCCCGCTCAACCCCACCCCGGGCTCCAAGTGGACCGCGTCCCGGCCCGAGGACGAGCGGGCGTTCGTCGCCGCCCTGGAGGGACACGGCGTCCCGGTGACCGTGCGGGACACCCGCGGCCAGGAGATCGACGGCGCCTGCGGGCAGCTCGCCGCCTCCGAGCGCTGACCGGCAGCCGGGGAGGGAGCCGGCACCAGGGAGGCAAAGCTGCTGGTACGGTGCATGCGCACCGGACATCGGTCGACAAGTGAACATCCGACAGGGGAGCGCCTGAGACGGCGCTGAGAGTGCGGCTGGGACACGTTCCCAGGCCGCAGACCCTCGAACCTGATCCGGGTCATACCGGCGTAGGGAGTCAGCATGAACAGCACCATCCGCAGGCGTGCCCTGGGCGCACTCGTCCTGGCCACCGCCTGCGCCACCGCCCTCAGCGCCTGCGGCGGGTCGTCCTCGGGCAAGAAGGGCGGCAGCGCCGCCTCCGGCGGCAAGACGGTCACCGTCGTCAGCCACGACTCGTTCGCCGCCTCGAAGAGCGTGCTCGCCGAGTTCACCAAGGAGACCGGGTACACGGTCAAGGTGCTGCGCGGCGGTGACGCCGGCGCCGCGGTCAACCAGGCGATCCTCACCAAGGACCACCCGCGCGGCGACGTCTTCTTCGGCGTCGACAACACCCTGCTCTCGCGCGCCCTCGACAACGGCCTGTTCGACCCGTACACGGCCAAGGGCCTCGACCAGGTGCCCGCCGACGTCCAGTTGGACGCCGCCCGGCACCGCGCCACGCCCATCGACTCCGGCGACGTGTGCGTCAACTACGACCGCGCCTACTTCGCCGCCCACAAGCTCGCCCCGCCGCAGACCTTCGCCGACCTGGTCAAGCCGCAGTACAAGAACCTGCTGGTGACCGAGAACGTCGCGACCTCCTCGCCGGGCCTGGCGTTCATGCTCGGCAGCGTCGCCACCTACGGCGACTCCGGCTGGCAGGCGTACTGGAAGCAGCTGAAGGCCAACGGCGTCGAGGTGGTCGACGGCTGGGAGCAGGCGTACAACGACCGCTTCTCCGGCTCGTCCGCGGGCAAGAAGGCCAAGGGCGACCGGCCGCTGGTGGTCTCCTACGCGTCGAGTCCGCCCGCCGAGGTCGTCGGCGTCACCCCGGCGCCGGCCGAGTCCCCGGTGGGCGTGGCCACCGGCACCTGCTTCCGCCAGATCGAGTTCGCCGGGCTGCTGCACGGCGCGAAGAACCCCGCGGGCGGCAAGGCGTTCATCGACTTCATGCTGAGCAAGGCGTTCCAGCAGGACATGCCGCTGCAGATGTACGTCGACCCGGTGGTCAAGGGTGCCGCGGAGCCCGAGGAGTTCGTGAAGTACGGCGCGAAGGTCGAGCACCCGACGACGCTCCCGCCGACCGAGATCGCGGCCAAGCGCGACGACTGGGTCAAGGCATGGACGTCGACCGTCCTGTAGCCCCTGCCGGTCCCGCCACCGCCGCACCGACGTCCCCGCGCCCGCGCCGGTCGCCCGGCCGGGCGACCGCCGTGCGGCTCGCGTTGGCGGCCCTGCCGCTGGCCTTCTTCGCGGTGTTCTTCGCCTACCCGGTCGGCGCCATCGTCGCCCGCGGGCTGCACCAGGGCGGGCGGTGGCGGCCGGGCGTGGTCGGCGACGTGCTCGGCGACCCGTCGATCCGGCACGTCCTGTGGTTCACCTGCTGGCAGGCGGCCGCCTCCACCGCGCTGACGCTGGCGGTCGCGCTGCCCGGCGCGTACGTCTTCGCGCGGCTGGACTTCCCCGGCAAGCACCTGCTGCGGGCGGTGGTCACCGTGCCGTTCGTGCTGCCCACCGTCGTCGCGGGATCCGCGTTCCTGGCGCTCCTCGGGCGCGGCGGCTTCACCGACAGCCTGCTCGGCTTCCGGCTGGACACCAGCGTGTGGGCGATCCTGATCGCCCACGTCTTCTTCAACTACGCGGTCGTGGTGCGCACGGTCGGCGGGCTGTGGGCACAGCTCGACCCGCGGCAGGAGGAGGCGGCGCGCATGCTGGGCGCCGGCCGCTTCGCGGCATGGCGCCGGGTCACCCTGCCCGCGCTCGGACCCGCGGTGGCCGCGGCCGCGCTGATGGTGTTCCTGTTCACCTTCACCTCCTTCGGCGTCATCCAGATCCTGGGCGGCCCCACCCGCTCCACCCTGGAGGTGGAGATCTACCGGCAGACCGCCGAGCTGCTGGACCTGCCGACCGCCGCGGTGCTGACGCTGCTGCAGCTCGCCGCGGTCGCCGCGATCCTCGGCGTGCACGCCTGGACGGTGCGGCGCCGCGAGGCGACCCTGCGGCTGGTGGACGCCGCCCGCACCGCGCACCGCCCGCGCGGCGCCGAACGCGTCCTGCTGGCCGGTGTCCTGGCGGTCGTCGCGCTGCTGATCCTGCTGCCGCTCGGCGTGCTCGTCGCCCGTTCCTTCGACGGCCCCAACGGCTACGGTCTGGACTTCTACCGCGCGCTGGCCTCCACGGACGGCTCGGGCGACGGCGGCACCTTCCTGGTCTCGCCGCTGGAGACGGTCTGGAACTCGCTGCGCTACGCCGCCGTCGCGACGGTGATCGCGCTGGCCGTCGGCGCGCTGGCGGCCACCGCGCTGGTGCGCAGGGCCGGCCGGCTGATGCGCGGCTTCGACGCCCTGCTGATGCTGCCGCTGGGCACCTCGGCGGTCACCGTCGGTTTCGGCTTCCTGATCACCCTGGACAAGCCGCCGCTGGACCTGCGGGATTCCTGGCTGCTGGTGCCGCTCGCGCAGGCCCTGGTCGGCGTGCCGTTCGTGGTGCGGGTCGTGCTGCCGGTGCTGCGGGCCGTCGACGACCGGCTGCGGGAGGCCGCCGCGGTGCTCGGCGCGTCCCCGCTGCGCGTCTGGCGCGAGGTCGAACTGCCGCTCGTGGCACGGGCGATGGGGATCGCGGCGGGCTTCGCGTTCGCCGTCTCGCTCGGCGAGTTCGGCGCGACGGTGTTCATCGCCCGGCCCGACAGCCCCACCCTGCCGGTCGCGGTGGCCCGCCTGCTCGGCCGCGCCGGCGAGATGAACTACGGCCAGGCGATGGCGCTCAGCACCATCTTGATGGCGGTCTGCGCGGCCAGCCTGCTCGTCCTGGAGACCGCCTGGCGGCGCCGCGGGGACGGCCGCCGGATCACCGATGCGACCGGGGAGTTCTAGATGGCCCTGCTGCGGATCGACGCCGCCACCGTACGGTTCGGGGACCGCGCCGCGCTCGACGGCGTCGACCTGGACGTCACCGCGCACGAGACCGTGTGCGTGCTCGGGCCCAGCGGCAGCGGCAAGTCCACGCTGCTGCGCGCGGTGGCCGGGCTGCAGCCGCTGGACGGCGGGCGGATCCTGCTCGACGGCGCCGACCAGGCCGGCACGCCGCCGCACCGGCGCGGCGTCGGCCTGATGTTCCAGGACCACCAGCTCTTTCCGCAGCGCGACGTCGGCGGCAACGTCGCCTTCGGCCCGCGGATGCACCGGGTGCCGCGCGACCTGCGCGAGCGACGGGTGGCCGAACTGCTGGACCTGGTGGGCCTGCCGGGCGCCGCGCAGCGCGCGGTGGGCACGCTGTCCGGCGGCGAGCAGCAGCGGGTCGCCCTCGCCCGCGCGCTCGCGCCCGAGCCGCGGCTGCTCATGCTCGACGAGCCGCTCGGCCAGCTCGACCGCTCGCTGCGCGAGCGGCTGGTCGTCGAACTCCGCCAGCTGTTCGGCCGGTTGGGCACCACGGTGCTCGCCGTCACCCACGACCAGGGCGAGGCGTTCGCGCTCGCCGACCGGGTGGTGGTCATGCAGGACGGCCGGATCGCGCAGAGCGGTACGCCGCTGGAGGTCTGGCAGCGGCCCGACTCGGAGTTCGTCGCGCGCTTCCTCGGCTTCGACGCGGTCACCGACGGCGTGGTCAGCGGCGGCGTCGCCGTCACCGACTGGGGCAAGCTGCCGGTGCCGGACGGCACGCCGGAAGGGCCCGCCCGGGTGCTGGTCCGGCCGCCCGGGGTGCTGCTCGGCCCGGCGGACGAGGGCCTGCTGTGCGAGGTCCGCGCCCGCACCTTCCGCGGCGGGCGGGTCGCGGTGATCCTCGGCGTCGTCGGCGCCGAGCGCGGGCCGCAACTGGAGGCCGAGTGCACGCTGCGCGACGCCCCCGCCGAGGGCGACCGGATCGGCGTCACCTTCGATCCCGCGGAAGTCGTCGTTCTGCACCGATGAGTTCCGGCGGCCCGCCTCGTCATAGAAAGCACAGGACACGAGACGAGGAGAGCACCGTGCAGAAGATCACCACCTTCCTCTGGTACGACACCCAGGCCGAGGAGGCCGCGCAGTTCTACACCTCGCTGTTCGAGGACTCCCGCATCGTGGAGGTCCAGCGCAACGGCGAGGGAGGGCCCGGCGCTCCCGGATCGGTGCTGGTCGTCGAGTTCGAGCTGGCGGGGCAGCGATACCTGGCGCTCAACGGCGGGCCCATGTACAGCTTCACCGAGGCGATCTCGCTCAGCGTGGACTGCGGCTCCCAGGAGGAGGTCGACAATCTGTGGGAGCGGCTCACCGCGGACGGCGGCGAGGCCGGGCCGTGCGGCTGGCTGAAGGACCGGTTCGGCCTGTCCTGGCAGATCGTGCCCCGCCGGCTGCCCGAGCTGCTCGCCGACCCCGACCAGCAGGCCGCGCAGCGCGTCATGGCCGCGATGCTCGGCATGAAGAAGCTCGTGATCAAGGAGCTGGAGGCGGCCGCCGCGGGCTGAGGCGGGCGGGGGGGCTCAGCCCCAGGCGAGGCGGGCCAGTGCGGCCGGCACCTCACGGACACTGTCGACCAGGGCGATGCGGTCGGCCATCGGCCGCTTGCCCGCCAGCGCCGTCAGCAGCGGCCACACCGGCAGCGTGGTCGTCCAGTGCGCCCGGTTCACCAGCACCATGGGGGCGGGCTCGCCGTGCGACCCGTAGTAGTTCGCGGTGGCGGCGTCGAAGACCTCCTGGACGGTGCCGGCCGCGCCCGGCAGGTACACCACGCCGGCGTTGCAGCGGGACAGCAGGCCGTCCTCGCGGGTGGCGTTGGCGAAGAACTTGGCGATGTGCGCGGCGAACGCGTTCGGCGGCTCGTGCCCGTAGAACCAGGTCGGCAGGCCGTAGGACGGCCCGCCGTCCGGCCACCGGTCGCGCACCGCCATCGCGGTCGCCGCCCACATGCCGACCGACGCGCCGAAGGACGGCACCCGCGCCAGCACGTCCAGCGCCTTGCCGAGCATGACGTCGTCGTACGGCGCCGCGTACGCGCCGAAGTTGGCCGCCTCCATGGCGCCCGGCCCGCCGCCGGTCGCCACGGTGAGGCCGGACCTGGCCAGCTCCCGGCCCAGGCGGGCCGCGCCCGCGTACTCCAGGCTGCCGCGCTCCATCGCGTGGCCGCCCATGACGCCCACCACCCGGGCGCCGCGCAGCAGTTCGTCGAGGGCGTCGGACAGCGCGTCGTCGTGGACCGAGCGGAGCATCGAGGCCAGCACGTCGCCGCCCGCCGAGGTGCGCCGGTACCAGGCGTGGGTCCTGGCGTCCGGGGTGCTCGCGTAGCCGTCGCTCTCCAGGCCCGCGTACAGCTCGTCGGGGGTGTAGGGCGTCCCGCGGTAGGGGTCGAACGGCAGGTCGGGGACCGGCGGGAAGACCAGCGCGCCGCCGGCCCGGACGTGGGCCAGGGCCTGCGGCTCCATCCGGCAGCCCAGGAACACCGCCTGCGAGGAGTCCACGACCAGCAGCGCGAAGGTGCGCTCGGTCAGGTCGAGGGCCTGCAGCCGGCATCCGGCCAGGCTCCCGCCCAGCGCGGCCCGGTCGAACTCCTCGAGGTCGTGGATCTCCCGTATCGGTATGCCCTCCGCTCCTGCGAACCGGTCCATGTCAGCGTCATCGAAAGGCAGGGGTGAGGGCACCCCTGCACCCTAGCCCCCCTCGGTCCGGCAGGACCGGGGAGGTCGGGCCGCCCGCGGGGCCGCTGACGGCGCGTCACCGGGGCCCGCGTGATGCGTCACCGACGGCGTCTACGGGAGCGTGCTGAGCCCGGCGACCAGGAACGCCACGCCCACCAGGACCGCCGCCAGCGCGGCCGCACGGACCGCGAGCGCGGCCCGCAGCATCG
>WRCZ01000050.1 GCA_009783685.1 Actinomycetes bacterium | reverse complement strand
GCGGCCTCGGCCTCGGTTACGCCCTGACGCGGCGCTGGTTGGCGATGCTGGTGTGCTGGGCGGCCACCGCCGGGCTGCTGGTCGCCGCCCTCCCCGCGGACGCCGACGGGGTGGCCGGCGGCGTGGTCCTCGCCTACCTGGCGTTCCTGGTGCTGGCCGCCGCGCACGGCGCCGCCCGCGCCCGCCGCACCCGGCTGGTGTGGCCGGCCCGCGCGCCGCTCGCCCTGCTGCTCGGCCTGGTGCTGCTCGCCGCGCCCGCCGGCGCCGCCGTGGCCTACGGCGGGGCCAAGGACGAGGCGACCCAGAAGATGCTGCTGGAGCGCCTGGACACCGCGGACCACCTCGTCCGGGCCGCGAAGGCCAAGCCGTTCGCCTCCGCGCAGCCCGACTACCGCACGGCGCTGGCCGCTTACCGCGATCTCAGCGAGCACCACGCGGGCTCCCGGGCCGCCAGGCGCGTGCCGGACCGCCTGACCACCTACTACAAGACCGTCGGCGCGCCCTTCGAGCAGAAGCAGTACTGCGACGCGATCGCCCCGCTGACCTACCTGCGGACCGTCCCCGCCGCCTTCGGCAGGACCGGCGTCGGCGACCTCGCGTCCTGGCCCGACGACCGGCTGGCCACCTCGCTGTACGAGTGCGGGGTGACGGACCTGGCGAAGGACCCGTCGGCGTCCGGCGGCAGCGACGACCACCTCAGCGAGCTGCTCACCATGTTCCCCGGCTCGCCGCAGGCCGCGAAGGTCGAACCGGCCGTCCGGTCCGCGATCAGCGGCGCCGCCGGCGGCCTGGGCGGCCACGACCCGTGCGGGACCACCGAGCACCTGCGGGAGCTCGCGACCCGGGCGTCCGCCCTGCCCGGCGACAACGCGGGCATCTCCGGCGCCCTGGCCAAGGACGCCCGGAAGGCCCAGGGCTACGTCGAGTCCGGCACCTACGCGTGCGGCGTCAACCAGTACCGCAGCGCCGAGTTCGGCGCCGCGGTCGACACCATGCACGACTTCGCCAAGAAGTACCCGCACGACCGGCACCGGGCGCTCGCGCAGAAGATCGCCATCGCCGCGGAGATCGCCGAGCACGCGCCGGCCGCCGGCCGGAAGCTGCCGACCACCGCGTCCGGCGGCGGCATCCCGGTGACCGTCAGCAACGACAGCCCGGAGTCCGTCGAGGTGCTCTACACCGGCCCGGTCACCGGCAGCTTCACCCTGCCCGCCTGCGGCAGTTGCCACCTGTACGCGAACGAGAGCACGGCCCGCGCCTCGGCCTGCAAGAGCGGCAAGAGTTACCCGAAGAAGACGCTCAGCCTGCCGCCGGGCACCGTCTACTTCCTGCACAAGTCCGGGAAGGACCACACCACGCCCGGCTCCGACACGGTCAAGCTCCAGTACGGCTACATCTACACGGAGTGCGCGTTCACCGTGAAGTCATCCTTCAGCCTGTGAGCCGAGGGGTCCGGCAGCCTGTGAGCCGAGGGGCCCGGTCCGCGGACCGGGCCCCTCGCCGCTTCTCCCGCCCTACTCCGCGATGCCGCGGGTGAGCAGCACGACCGTGACGAAGGTGCGGTAGAGCTGCAGCGGGTCGTCGTCGGTCATCCGCACGGTGACCGGGTCGCCGGGGACGGCCTCCACACCGGAGATCCAGGTGGCCATCTCCGCCAGGTCCGGATTGCGCATCCGCACGGTGAGCGTCGCCGGCAGCTCGATGTCCGGCACCCGCGCCGACGCCAGGCCCTCCACGGCACGCCGCGCGGCGTCCCGGATCACCTCGCGGGCGTCCTCGGGGTGCAGGCTGTCCGCGGAGAACCGGGACACCGAGGACTTGACCACGGCCGGCACCACACCCGGGCAGAACGGCGCGGCCTCGGCCGCGGTGGTCTCGTCACCGGTGATCAGCAGCACCGGAACGCCGTGCGCCAGCGCGACCAGCGCGTTGATGCCGCTCTCGCCGGCGAGCACCCCGTTCAGCCGCACCTCGCTGATCGCCAGCGGGTTGTAGGTGTGCGACAGCGTGGCCTGCGGGCCGGACATCGACCCGTGGTACGAGACGAAGAAGACGCCGTCGAAGGAGCCGTCGAGCCCCTGCATCATGTAGAGCGGCTTGTGCCGGCCCGACAGGTAGCGGGCGCGGCCGGCCAGCTGCTCCGGTCGCAGGTTGGCCATCGTGGAGTGCGAGTCGTTGACCAGGAAGCGGCTCGCGCCGCCGGCCTGGGCGCCCTCGATGGCGGCGTTGACCTCCTCCTGGAGCAGGCCGCGGTAGTGGCCGTACTCCGGCTGGCCGGGGCGGCACTGCGCCCAGTCGACGACGCCCGCCGTCCCCTCCATGTCGGAGGAGACGAAGATCTTCACGGTCCGCTCCTCCTGTCCGGTGCCGGTCACAGGACCACCCGCGGGCGGAACTCGGGCTCGGTCGACGCCTCGGTCATCAGCACGTAGACGCTGCCCTCCTGGCCGGCCGCGCCGCCGTGGCGGCCGTCCGGGGTCAGGGCCAGCGCGCGCAGCTCGGAGCGGTAGTCGTCGGGCAGCGTGGCGGCGTCGGCGAGCGCGGCCCGGCACGCCTCGGCCGGGTCCTGGCCGGCGCCCATCAGGTCGACGATGGTGCGGGCGGTGCCGCCGCGCATGCTCAGCTCGCCGCGGCCGGTGCAGGCCGCGCCGCCGGCCCGCAGGTCGCACCAGTTGCCGGCGCCGGGCAGCGCCGAGTCCCCGACCCGGCCGGGGTACTTGTACGGGTAGCCGGAGGTGGACACCCCGACGCACATCTCACCGGTGGCGTCCAGGGCGATGATGTTGATCGTGCCCCACGGCCCGTCGTGCGGTGCCAGGCGGCGTATGAGGGCCAGCGCGCTGTCCCGGTACCGCTGGTCGCCGTCGGTGGCGGCGGTGTTCTCGCCCTCCACCGACTCCCGCGAGTCGGTGACCTGCTTGTGCCACTGCTCGCGCGAGGCGTCGGTGAGCAGGTCGGCGGTGGTGAAGCCGCACTCCTTGGCGAACAGTTCGGCGCCCTCGCCGACCAGCAGGCTGTGCTGGGGCAGCTGTTCCAGCACCGCCCTGGCCACGGAGATCGGGTTGGGGTAGCCCTTCAGGGCCGCCACCGCGCCGAACTGCCGGCCGGAGCCCAGCATCAGCGAGGCGTCGAGCTCCACCACGCCCTGGGCGTTGGGCAGTCCCGCGGTGCCCACGTAGTGGTCGGCCGGGTTGTCCTCGCAGCGGCGCATCGCGGCCTCCACCGCGTCCAGCGCCGAGCCGCCCCGCCGGAGCACCTCCATGCCGGCCGGCAGGCCGGCCTCGCTGCGCTCGCTGCCGATGATCAGCGGATCCGCCATGTTCCTCCTGTCCGAGTGCCGGCCGGCGGGATCCCCGCCGGTCGCCGGAGCATACGTGTATGCCGCATGTTCCGGTGCGCTGGCAGTCTCGCACCCGGCCCGTCCCTCGTACAGTCGTGACCAGTCACGATGTGGGGACGGCCGCGGCCCCCGGCAGGCGGGCCGCGCGGGGCGGCGACGCCGGCCGGGGGCCGGTGCGGACCTGCGGGAGGTCCGGGGGAGGAACGGGATCCGGGAGGATCGGCGGGATCGGCGGGGTCGTCAGGAGGGGCGGGATCCGCCGGGACAGGGGGCGGCGGTCACTCGACCTCGACCCAGTCCAGGGTGCGGTCGACGGCCTTCTTCCAGCCGGCGTAGCCCGCGGCCCGCTGCTCGTCGGTCCACTTCGGTTCCCAGCGCTTCGACTCGTGCCAGTGCTCGCGCAGCTCGTCGGTGCTGCTCCAGAACCCGACGGCCAGACCCGCGGCGTACGCGGCGCCCAGCGCCGTGGTCTCGGCGACGACCGGGCGGCTGACCGGGACGCCGAGGATGTCCGCCTGGGTCTGCATCGCGAGGTCGTTGGCGGTGACGCCGCCGTCGACCTTGAGCACGTCCAGGTGCACCCCGGAGTCCTGCTCCATCGCCTCGACGACGTCCTTGCTCTGGTAGCAGATCGACTCCAGCGTGGCCCGGGCCAGGTGGCCGTTGTTGTGGTAGCGCGCGAGGCCGACGATGGCGCCGCGGGCGTCCGAGCGCCAGTACGGCGCGAACAGGCCGGAGAAGGCGGGCACGAAGTAGATGCCGTCGCTGCCGTCGACGGTCTTGGCCAGACGCTCGCTCTCCGCCGCGTTGCTGATCGTGTGCAGCTGGTCGCGGAGCCACTGCACCGCGGAGCCGGTGACGGCGATCGAGCCCTCCAGCGCGTACACCGCGGGCGCGTCGCCGAACTTGTAGGCGACCGTGGTGATCAGGCCGTGCTCCGAACGCACCGCTTCGGTACCGGTGTTGAGCAGCAGGAAGTTGCCGGTGCCGTAGGTGTTCTTGGCCTCACCGGGGGTGAAGCAGACCTGGCCGACGGTCGCCGCCTGCTGGTCGCCGAGCACGCCCGCGATCGGCACCGGGGCATTGAGCGGCCGCGAGGTGCGGGTCTGGCCGAACGCCTCGGGGTGCGACGACGGGTAGATCGTGGGCAGCATCGCCCGCGGGATGCCGAAGATGCCGAGCAGCTCGTCGTCCCAGTCCAGCGTCTCCAGGTCCATCAGCATGGTGCGGCTGGCGTTGGTGACGTCGGTGGCGTGGATGCCGCCGTTGGGGCCGCCGGTGAGGTTCCACAGCACCCAGCAGTCGGTGGTGCCGAACAGCGCGTGGCCCTGCTCGGCCGCGGCCCGCACGCCCTCGACGTTCTCCAGGATCCACTTGATCTTGCCGCCGGAGAAGTACGTCGCCGGCGGCAGGCCCGCCCGGCGGCGGATCAGGTCGCCGTGCCCGTCGCGCTCCAGCGCCTTGGCGATGGAGTCGGTCCTGGTGTCCTGCCAGACGATCGCGTTGCCGTACGGCCGGCCGGTGCGCGGGTCCCACACGACGGTGGTCTCGCGCTGGTTGGTGATGCCGATCGCGGCGAGGTCGGCGGCCGTCAGGCCGGCCGTGCGCATCGCGTTCTGGATCGCGACGTTGGTGCGCTCCCAGATCTCGATCGGGTCGTGCTCCACCCAGCCCGGTTTCGGCAGGTACTGGGTGTGCTCCAACTGGTGCTTGGCCACCTCGTTGCCGTTGTGGTCGAAGATCATGAAGCGGCTGCTGGTGGTGCCTTGGTCCACCGCGCCGACGAAGTCCGCCATGCTAGCTGCCTCTCGTGGGGGTGGAGCGCTTCCCGCCGGATCTCGGTGGCCGGCTGAGGCTCGCTCGATGCGCTCCTGCCTCACACCGAAACACGCGGTGCCGCGTGGCGTCGCGCGGTACTGACCCGTCCGGACGACGCGGACGGGTCCGTACCGGGCCGCGGCGGCCGCAGCCGCGTGCCACAGCCGGGTGCCGCGGTCGGGGCGGGGGCCCCGCGCCGGCCGTGGCCGGGGTGACCGGCCGGCGCGGGGAGCGGCCGGACGGGGCTATCCGGCCGCCAGCAGGGCGCTGAGCGCCGATGCCTGGGTCCGCCAGTCGCTGACATTGGGCGCCGAGGAGCCGCCGCTGCCCGCCCAGCGCTCGCCGAACCGGTTGAGGCTGTCGCGGTCGGCGGTCCAGAGGCTGTCCGCCTGGGTGGTGGCGAACCCCCGGTACGCGTTGCCGGTGACGGTGTTCAGATCCTGCAGATAGCGCATGAAGACGCCCTTGAACTGCTTGCCGTTGTCGTCGCAGCCGGAGGTCGCCGTGTCGCACGGCTCGGTGAGCACGCCCCCGCTCACCAGCGAGGGACTGGCGACCGCGGCGTCGGCCAGCCGCCGGGCCGTGGCCAGGGCCGAGGCGTCGCCGGTGGCCCGCCAGATCTCCACGCCGGCGCCGATGGCCAGCCCCTGGTTGTAACTCCACACCGTCTGGCCGTTGTTGGTGCAGGCGTTGGTCAGGCCGTCGTTGACCAGGCCGGCGGAGTCGATCATCCCGCTGCCGGTGAACCAGTTCCATGCGGTGGTCGCCCGGCCGAGCCACAGCGTGTCGCCGCTGATCCGGTTGTGCAGCTCCGCGGTGATGCGCACCCACAGCCCGTTGGTGACCGCGTTCTTGTAGGTGCGTTCCCGGTCCCACCACACGCCGCCGCCGCACGTGCTGGTGTCCCACAGGCCCTGGACGTAGTTCGCGATGGTCACGGCCTCGTCGAGGTACCGGGCGTCATGGGTGAGGTCGTAGGCGTCGAGCCAGGCCAGCGCCCACCACTCGGAGTCGTCCGTGGAGCGGCTGATGAAGTCGCCGTCGATCGGGTCGGAGCTGCGCGCGCCGGCCGGGAAGGACACCTTGTCGACCCGGTAGGTGCGGTCGACGATCCAGGCGTACCGGGTGTCCCCGGTCTGCCGCATGTAGTCGATCACGGTGGCGAGGGCCACTGCGGAGTTCCACCAACTGGACGGCCAGTAGGCGGTGTTCGGGTCGTAGGAGTACATCAGGGCGTCGGCGGCGGCCGAGGCGCGGCTGAGTGCGGGCCGGGCCCAGGCGGTGCAGCTGCCGTTCTGCCCCTCCACCGCCCGCCCGCAGGCCCGCACCGCGCCGCCGTACAGCCGGCCCAGCGGGTCGCTGGTGTTGATCTTCACGGTGCGGGTTCCGGTGCCGCCGGCGGGCACGCTCAGCCGGCCGAGCGAGGAGCCGTCGGGCCAGTCGGCGCCGCTGTCCCAGGAGCGGTCGAGCCACACCTCGTCGCCCGCCTTGCCCGAGGACAGCGAGGCCCAGGCCATGCCCGAGGAGTCGGTGTGCAGGGCGATGGTGCGGCCGGAGAGCGTGGTGGGGGCGACGGGCTGGGTGTCGCCGCTCGCGGCGTCCGTGCCGTCGCAGACCGCGGCGCAGACCGTCAGGTGCGCCCACTGGGTGCAGGTCACGCCCTGGGCGTCACCGCAGGCCCGCAGCACCGCACGCCGGTGGTTCGACGGATCGTAGAGGTTGTACATCAGGGTCCGGGTGCCGGTCCACGTGGACGGGATCCACGCCTTGCCGAGCAGGCCGTCCCAGGTGGTGCCGCCGTCCCAGGAGCGGTCGAGCCACACCGAGTCGTTGACCTGCCCGTGGTCGATGCTCGCCCACGCCATGCCGGTCACGTCGTCGACGTGCAGTTCGAGCAGGCGCCCGTTGATCGTCACGTTCGGCACCGGGAAGGTCTCCTGGGCCGCCTGCGACGGGTCGAGGGTGTCGCAGGCCAGCGCGCACACGGTGGATGCGGCCTGCGGGGCGGGCGCGGCGGCCGCCGCGCGGGGGGCCGGTGCCACGAGCAGCAGCAGGGCCGTCACGAGCGCGCACCACAGTGCCGCCGGCGGCAGCGCGGCCGGGCGCCTCCGTGACGCCGATGCCCTGGATAACGCCGATGCCTTGGATAACGCTGATGTCCTGGGTGATGCCGGTGTCCGCACGGGAACTCCCTCGCGCCGTCAACTCCGCTGGTTTGCAACGTTGTACGGCACATTGAGACACCGTTGTCATGTTCAGTCAAGACTTTCGCCCGGCGGGCGGGGGAGCGGGCGTCCCGCCACGGCGCACCAGTGCCCCGGGACGGCAACCGGCCGCCGTCCCGGGGCACGTGGGGTCGGGCACACGCCTACGAGGAGGCCAGGCTCTTCTCCGGCAGGTGCAGGGCGCGCAGGATGCCCTCCACGCTCTGCTTGGCGTCGCCGAACAGCATCCGGCTGTTCTCCCGGAAGAACAGCGGGTTCTGTACCCCGGCGTAGCCGGAGGCCATCGACCGCTTGAAGACGATCACGGTCTCGGACTCCCACACCCGCAGCACCGGCATCCCCGCGATCGGGCTGGACGGGTCGTCCATCGCCGCCGGGTTGACGGTGTCGTTGGCGCCGATCACCAGCACCACCGACGTGGCGGCGAAGTCGTCGTTGATCTCGTCCATCTCCAGCACGACGTCGTACGGCACGTTCGCCTCGGCCAGCAGCACGTTCATGTGGCCCGGCAGCCGGCCGGCCACCGGGTGCACCCCGAACCTGACGTCGACGCCCTGGTCCCGCAGCACCCGGGTCAGCTCGGCCACCGGGTGCTGGGCCTGCGCCACCGCCATCCCGTACCCGGGTGTGATGATCACCGAGCCGGCGCTCTGCAGCAGCTCGGCCGCCTCCTCCACGGTGGTCTCGCGGTGCTCGCCGGTCTCCGCGTCGCCCGCGGCCGGCGCCTCGATGCCGAACCCGCCCGCGATGACCGACACGAAGGACCGGTTCATCGCCTTGCACATGATGTACGACAGATAGGCACCGGAGGAGCCGACGAGGGCGCCGGTGACGATCAGCAGGTTGTTGTCGAGCAGGAAGCCGGCCGCGGCGGCCGCCCACCCCGAGTAGCTGTTGAGCATCGAGACCACCACCGGCATGTCGCCGCCGCCGATGGAGGCGACCAGATGCCAGCCCAGCGCGAGCGCGACCGCGGTGACGGCGATCATCAGCCCGAGGCCCGGGCTCGCGCAGAACCAGATGGTGAGCCCCACGAAGACGGCCAGCGCGCCGAGGTTGAGCGCGTTCTTGCCCGGCAGCATCAGCGGGCTCGACTTGATCCTGGCGGACAGCTTCAGGAAGGCGATGATCGAGCCGGTGAAGGTGACGGCGCCGATGAAGATGCCGATGAACACCTCGGCGTGGTGGATGCGCAGCAGGTTCGCGGCGATCTCGGTCTGCGCGGAACCGCGGGCCTCGACGTTCAGGTAGCTGTTCCAGCCGACCAGGACCGCCGCGAGCCCCACGAAGCTGTGCAGCATGGCGATGAGTTCCGGCATCCCGGTCATCTCCACGACGCGGGCCCGCCACAGGCCGACCGCGGCGCCGACGCCCATCGCCACCAGGATGAGCAGCACCGCGCCGCCGGAGATGCCCCGCCCGGCGTAGACGATGGTGGCGATCAGGGCGCAGGCCATGCCGCAGATGCCGAAGATGACCCCGGAGCGCGAGGTGCGGTGCTGGGAGAGCCCGGCCAGGCTGAGGATGAACAGCAGCGCCGCGACGACGTCGGCGGACTGCGTGGCTGTACTGGCGTTCATGCTTCGACCTCAGCCTTTCGTGAACATGCTGAGCATGCGACGGGTGACGGCGAACCCTCCGAAGACGTTGATGCTGGTCAGCAGGATCGCCACGAACGACAGCACCGAGACCACGACCCGGTCGTGCCCGAACTGCAGCAGCGCGCCGATGACCACGATCCCGGAGATCGCGTTGGTCACCGACATCAGCGGGGTGTGCAGGGCGTGGTGCACCTTGCCGATGACGTAGTAGCCGATCACCACGGCCAGCACGAACACCGTGAAGTTCCCGGCCAGTTGGGCCGGGGAGAAGCCGATGAGCAGGAACAGCGCGAGCATGCCGAGGGCGATCAGCCCGTACCGGCCCGACGGCGACAGCCGCCGCTTGTCCTGGGCCGGCGCCGCGGGGGCCGGCGCCGGGGCGGCCGCCGGCGCGGCCGACACCTTGACCGGCGGTGGCGGCCAGGTTTTCTCGCCGTCGCGCGCCACCGTCACCGAGCGCTGGACCACGTCGTCGAAGTCGAGCACCAGCCGGCCGTCCTTGCCCGGCGTGAGCAGCTTCAGCAGGTTGACCAGGTTGGTGCCGTACAGCTGCGACGCCTGGGTCGGCAGCCGGCCGGCCAGGTCGGTGTAGCCGATGATCGTCACGCCGTTCTCGGTCACCACCGCCCGCCCGGCGACCGTGCCCGCCACGTTGCCGCCCTGGGCCGCGGCCATGTCCACGATGACGCTGCCGGGCTTCATCACGGCCACGTCCTCCGCCGTGAGCAGCCGGGGAGCCGGCCGGCCCGGGATGAGGGCCGTGGTGATGACGACGTCGACGTCCGCGGCCTGCTCGTGGTAGATCTCCGCGGCCCTGCGGTCGTACTCCTCCGAGGTCGCCTTGGCGTACCCGTCGGTGCTCTCCTCCTGCGCCACCTCCACGGCGAGGAACTCGCCGCCCAGTGACCTGACCTGGTCGGCGACCTCGGGACGCGGGTCGGTGGCCCGCACCACCGCGCCCAGGCTGCCGGCGGCGCCGATCGCCGCCAGTCCCGCGACGCCCGCGCCGGCCACCAGCACCTTCGCCGGCGGGACCTTGCCGGCCGCGGTCACCTGGCCGGTGAAGAACCGCCCGAAGACGTGCGCGGCCTCGATGACCGCCCGGTACCCGGCGATGTTGGCCATCGAGCTGAGGACGTCCATCGACTGCGCCCGCGAGATGCGCGGCACCGCGTCCATCGCGAGCACCGTGATGGGACGGGCGGCCAGCTCGTCCAGCAGCTCCGGCGACTGGCCGGGGCTGATCAGCCCGATCAGGGTCGCGCCCTCGCGCAGCCGCGCGATCTCCTCGTGCGAGGGCGCGTTCACTTTCAGGACGACGTCCGCCTGCCAGGCGTCCCCGACCGCGGCCCCGGCCTCGGTGTAGGCGTCGTCGGAGAAGCCGGAGGCGGTACCGGCCCCCGACTCCACCACCACCTCGTACCCCAGGGCGAGGAGCTGGCGGACGGTCTGGGGTGTGGCCGCGACCCGGGTCTCCCCGGTGCTGGACTCCGCGACGACACCGATCTGTTGTGCTGCTGCATCAGACATCGTGATCCCCTCTCGCCTCGTGATGGGACAACGCACAGGAAAGGTCGGAACTTCGGAGCATCGGTCTGGACGGACGGACAGCGTGCAGGAACGACGAACTGCCCTGCGATGCATCCCCAGACAGTGGAGGAGTGCCCTGCACAGCACAAGCAGCCTTCGATGTGGTCTGCCGCACCCTAAGGCCCCGCGCTCGAGCCGCAAAAGACCCTGTCCGGAGCGCAGGACCGGCCGCCCGCGCGCGCCAGAAGGCCCGGGCCCGCCGTCGAAGCGGGACCCGGGCCGGGGTGGGGCACGCGGACGGCCCTCGGTCGGGCGCGTCCGATCGGACTACTGGAGGCCGTTGGCCTTGCACGCCTGGGCGAAATCCGGGGTGCAGATCTGGGCGAGGGTGTACATGCCGTCCTTGACCACGGTGTCCTTGATGTTCGCCGTGGTCACCGAGACCGCGGTGAGCAGCTTGGCCGGCACGCTCTGCCCCGAGCCGCTGGTCGCGGTGGTGTCGGCGACGGAGGTGACGTCCTTGCCCTGGAGCAGGTCCACGGCGATCTCCGCGGTGGCGTCGGCCTCCGGCTTGTAGGCCTTGTACACGGTCGCCGACTGGGTGCCCGCCAGGATCCGCTGGATGGCCGCGAGGTCGGCGTCCTGGCCGGTCAGCGGCACGTGCATGCCGGCGCCCTTGAGGGCGGTGGCGATACCGCCGGCCATGGTGTCGTTGGCCGAGTAGACGCCGACGATGTTCTTCGCGCCGACCGAGGTGATGGCCGCGGTGACCTTCTGGTTGGCGACGGTGTCCTTCCACAGGCCGCTCTGCTCGTAGGCGATGGTCACCTTGCCGTCGAGGATCTTGTGCGCGCCCGCCTTGAACTGGGCGGCGTTCGGGTCGGCGTCGTCGCCGTTGATCATCACGATCTTCGACTGCGGGGTGGCCTTGGGCCCCAAGGCGTCCAGCAGCGCCTGGCCCTGCAGTTCGCCGACCTTCTCGTTGTCGTACGAGACGTAGGCCGAGACCGGGCCCTGCGCCAGGCGGTCGTACGCCACCACCTTGATGCCCTTGTTCACCGCGGCCTGCACCGAGGAGCGGATGCTGACGGAATCCTGCGCGTCCAGGACGAGCACCTTCACGCCCTTGGTGATCATGCTGTTGACCTGCTGCGCCTGCTTGGAGGCGTCGCCGGCGGCATTGCCGTACGTCACCGTGCAGTCGGAGCACAGCTCCTTGATCTTTGCCTCCATCAGCGGCCGGTCGAACCGCTCGTAGCGGGCGGTCACGGTGTCCGGCAGCAGGATGCCGATCACCTTGCTGCCGGAGCCCGGCGAGTCCGACTTCTTGTCCCCCGCCTTGCCGCACGCGGCCAACGCCAGTGCCATCGACACGACGGCCGTCCCCACGATCACACGACGCCTCAACGCGGTCATCGAACGCTGCCTCCCGGGACAGGGCCGCAACACCACGGCCCAGGTGACGGCGAGTCAATCGGCCGCGCCGCCCACCCGTCAATAAGCCGACACCAAGAGAATTGCTCCTAGTCGGAGTTGGACGCGCTCCCACCCCCGCAAGACCGCCTGGTTGACGCCTCCTTCGTCAAATAGTGCGCCCCGGTGTCCGCAACCCGCACGGGAGATAGGACCAAAGTCAGAACTTCACCCCGGGCACGCCGGCGCCCGACGGAATGGACTGCGCCCACCGGGCAACGTCCACTTGTCGCGCCCGTTGACGGAGGCACGTTCACGCCGATGTAGGCATCGAGCCAAAGGGCCCGCCGGTGTCTAGAGGTTGGGGGTACCTCCCAGGCGAAGCTCTGGGGGAGCGCGCAGGCCCCCGAGGTACGAGGGGGGCGAGCACGATCGACCGGCAGACACCGGGTCTAAGGGCCCGGAGGCGAGAGGCCGGCAAAAAAGGGAGGTGAGAGGCCGGCAAAAGAGGCGTGCTCAGAACCAGTGGACGCAGTGGGGGGTGCGGGGGCTGCGGAAGAGGGTGTCGGCGAGCGGGAGGGCGCGCGGGGTGCGGGCGGCGATCCGGCCGGCCTCCGCGAGGGTCGAAGTGGCCGTGCCGCCGAGCAGGACCGAGCCCAGGTCGCTGACGTCCAGCGCCAGGTCGGGGGCGTCGTCGGTGCGTTCACAGGCCGCGACGCCGTCGGTGACGGTCAGCGCGTAGCGCCCGGCGACCTCGTCGCGGATGCCGTCGGCGACGTCCAGGACCAGCCTGCCGTCCACGGGGTAGGAGCGGGCGGCGAGCGCCCGCGGCACGTCCAGCACCCGCACCCACAGCCAGTCGCTGTCGCGGGTGACCGCGGCCGAGCGGTAGTCCTGGAGCAGCCAGCGCAACCACCCCGAGCGCGGCACGGACTTGAAGACCAGCTCGGTCACCAGGTCGTGCTCGGTGAAGAAGCGGAACAGGCCCGCGTAGGCATCGCGGTTCTCGGCCACCATCTCGTCGACCACCAGCGGCCGCGCCCCGGTCACCGGGTCGACGGCGCCGACCAGGTAGGAGGCGTAGCCGTCGGGGCGGCCCTGCTCGTCGTGGTGGAAGGCGACCAGCCGTCGGCTCAGGGCGACCGGCGGCTGCCCCGCGCCGCTCTGCCAGGCCTTCGGGTGGCGGGACAGCGCGCCCGGCTGGGTGCGCCGGTAGGTGTCGTACACCGCCGCGAGTTCCTCGCCGCACTCCGCGCGCTGCCGCACGGTCACCGACCCGGCCGGGGCGGGACCGGCCAGCGCGGCGCGGTGCTTCGTCAGGTTCAGGCGCTGGGTGAACGTGGCCGGGCCGTAGCCGAACCGCCGGTAGATGACCGCCTCGGAGGCCAGCAGCACGGCCATGCACTCGCCGCGCGCCGCGATGTCGTCCAGCAGGCGGCGCATGAGCGAGGTGAGGATGCCCTGCCGGCGGTGGGAGGGCAGCACGCCGACGGCGGTGACACCGGCCACCGGTACCAGGGCCCCGCCAGGCATGGTCAGTTCGAAGGAGTAGGCGCCGGCGGTGGCCACGATCCGGCCGTCGGTCTCGGCGACCAGGCCGCGGTCCATCTCGAACCCGGACCACCAGGAGCCCTCGCCTTCGGCCGGCGGCTCGACGACGTTGCCGAACGCGGTGAGCAGGGTGCTCACGTAGTTCTCGCGGTCGGCCTCGGTGGTGGCGCGGATCTGCATGGCGGGTCCCTTCGGTGGGCCGGGCGGGCGGCCGGTGACGCGGAGGCGCAACGGATGACGGACGACCCCTCAGTCTTGTGGGTCGGCGGCGACCGCGGCCACCGGGTTTTCCGCCGCCCGCCGCCCGCCGCCCGCCGTCCGCCGCCGGCCCGCTTGCCGCGCGCTGCTCCCCGCCACTCGCCCGGGGAGGGGCGGCCCGGCGTCACTCGGGCGTGGCGCCCGCGCGGCCGCGGTGCCGGGCGGCCTTCGCGTTGTTGCCGCAGTGGCGCATCGAGCACCAGCGCCGGCGACGCCCCGGCGTGCCGTCGAGGTAGAGCATGCGGCACTCCGGCGCGTCGCACTCGCGCAGTTCGGCGCGCCGAACCGGGTCCGCCATGACGGCGATCAGGTCGCGGGCGACGAGCGCCCGCAACTGCCGCCCGGTCAGTTCCGGCACCGGCACGAGCACCCCCCCGGGGCCGGTCTCCAGGCGCGGTGCCGGCACCGCCGCCCGGTGCGCGCACGCGTTGACCAGCGCCACCGACGGCAGGGCCGGGGCGGTGCCGCGCAGGTCCGCGGACGCGACGTCGTACAGGGCCTCCCGCAGCAGCCGCAGTTCCGCGACGAGGGCCTCGGTGGCCTCGCCGTCCACCAACCGCACCGCGACGCCGTCGCACCACGCGAGGAGCCGCTCCACGCCGTCGAGGCGCTCCACCCGCTCGCCGTGGCGGCGGCCGAGGGTGGCAACCAGGTTGAGCGCCGTTCCGCCCGCGTCGAACCGCAGGCTGCGCGTCCGGGCCGTGACCCGGGGCCGCGGCCCGGTCCCGCCCTGCACGGCCGGGTCCCTCTCCGGCGCTGTCATCTCCTGCACCCCCACCCTTCCGGAACCGCCTCGGGGGGTTATGCGGCGCCGTCCTCGGGAGCACCCAGGACGTACGGGGAGAGGACGTCGGCGACGGCGCGGTTGCGCGGCACGGGCACCCCCAGTTCGGCGCCCAGGTCGGCCACGGCCCCGCTCAGCCAGGGCAGTTCGAGGCGGTTGCCGCGCTTGAGGTCGTTGTGCATCGAGGACGTCATGCCGGCCGGCAGCGTGTCGCAGAACGTCAGCCGCTCGTCGGCGAGACCCGCGTCCAGGTCCACGCCCCTGGCCCGGCCGACCGCGGCGGCCTCGCGCATCACGTCCCGCAGCAGCGTCCGGGAGCCCGCCGTGCCCCGCACCACCCCGATCGGCTGCCGCACCGCCGAGGTGGTGCCGGACAGGCCGACCAGGAACACGAACTTCTCCCAGATGACCCGCTCGATGTCGGCGCTCACCTCGGCGGTGATGCCCGCCGCGGCGCAACGGTCGAGCAACGCGCCCGCCCGCAGCGACGGTTCGGCGCCGCGGGCCCCGAACTCGCCGAAGACCAGCTTCTGCAGGTCGCCGTGGTGGCGCACCACGCCCGGCTCCTCGATGGAGGCCGAGATGTAGCAGACCCCGCCCATGACGGAGCCCTCCGGCAGGTGCGCGCGCAGCACGTCGTCCTTCTGCACGCCGTTCTGCAGCGAGATCACCACGGCCCCGCCCTCGGCCAGCGGCCGCAACTGCGCGGCGACGTCCTCGGTGTCCCACAGCTTCACCGCGACCAGCACGACGTCGGCCGCCGGGATCGCGGCGATCGACGGCACCACGGACTCCGGCGCCACCCGCAGGTCGCCCAGCGGGCTGCGCACGGCCAGCCCGTGCTCCCTGATCGCCTCCAGATGGCGGCCCCGCGCGACGAAGGTGACCTCGTCGCCCGCGGCCGCGAGCCGCGCGCCGAAGAACCCCCCGACACCACCCGCTCCGACGACGGCAATCCGCATGGCAGTCCCTTCCCATCCCGTCCTTGGTAACCCCTTGGAGGGTTATCAAGGGTCAGCCTAGGACCGTCAGAACTCCTCGTGGTGGCGGGGGTCGCCGCCCAGCCGCCGGTGCGGGGGAGCGGAGATCGCCGCCATCTCCTCCTCGGTGAGCTCGAAGCCGAAGACGTCGAGGTTCTCCCGCTGCCGGTCCGGGTCGGCGGACTTGGGGATGGGCACCACGCCCGACTGCGTGTGCCAGCGCAGGACGACCTGGCCCGGAGTGCGGCCGTGCGCCGCCGCCGCGGCGGTCACCGCCGGATCGGCGAGCAGGTCGCTGCCCCGGCCCAGCGGGCTCCAGCTCTCCACCGCCACGCCCTTGGCCGCCAGCGCGGCGCGCAACTCCTCCTGCGGGAACAGCGGATGCATCTCGATCTGGTTCACCGACGGCAGCACGCCGGTCTCCCGCTCCAGCCGGTCGATGTGCTCCGCGGTGAAGTTGGAGACCCCGATCGAGCGGACCAGCCCGTCCTCGCGCAGCTTGATCATCGCCCGCCAGGAGTCCACGTAGCGGTCGACCCGCGGCAGCGGCCAGTGGATCAGGTACAGGTCGACGTACTCCAGGCCGAGCCGCCGGCGCGACTCCTCGAACGACGCCAGCGTCTCGTCGTAGCCGTGGTGCCGGCCGGGCAGCTTGGTGGTGACCACGACCTCCTCGCGGGCCACCCCGCTGCGGGCGACGCCGCGCCCGGTGCCGGTCTCGTTGCGGTAGTTCGTCGCCGTGTCCACCAGCCGGTACCCGGCGGCGACGGCCTCGGCGACCGCGCGTTCGGCCGTCGCGTCGTCCATCGGGTAGGTGCCCAGGCCGATGCCGGGCAGCGAAGTGCCGTCGTTGAGCGCGTGGACCGGAACCGTGGGCATGGCGTGTCCCCTCATGTCCTGCGTGGCGGGCTGACGTGCCTTCCGGCCAGCCTACGGCGGCCCGGCGATCACCGGCCCGGCACGCGCCCTGTCCGGGTGACGCCCCGGGCGCTGGACAGCGGTCCACGCCGGCAGCACTATGGGAGCGCTCCCATAGGCACTCCCGTCCCGACGGCGATCCGATGGCCCTCCCCCCACACTTCCGGAGACGTCCCATGAGCCGAACCGAGCACCACGCACCACCGAGGCCCGCACGCCGGGCCTCCCGGCGCCTCGCCGCCGCCCTCGCCGCCCTGCTGGGCGCCGCGCTGGTGTGCGCCCTGACGATGATCCCGGCGCCCGCCGCGACCCCGAGCGCCGCCGGTCCGGCCGGCCACGCGCAACAGGCCGCCGCCGCGGCCGACTTCACCGGCAACGCCACCCACTTCGACGGGCTCGGCCAGCCGTACGGCGGCTGCGGCATGCCCCAGTCGGAGCTGGAGACGCAGGACTTCGTCGCCCTCAACGTCTTCAACACCCCAGGCGACTACACGATGTACCCGCGCCCCGTGCCGCCGGACCAGAGCGCGCGGATCGGCGCCTGGGACAACGGGCACAACTGCGGGCGCTGGGTGCGGGTCACCATCGGCGACTACTGCACCGGCACCAACGACGGCGCCCCCGGCCAGCCGTTCTGCCGCAACGGCGCCTGGACCGCCGACTCCTACGACGGCGCCACCCTGACGATGCTCGTCGCGGACAGCTGCGCCGACGCCAACGCCTGGTGCCGCGACGACCCGAACCACCTCGACCTGGCGACCGCCTCCCTCAACCGCTTCACGCAGAACGGCGCCCCGGTCACCGGACTGCCCGACCACTGGAACAACCGCCACATCTCGTGGAGTTACGTCCCCGCACCCGACTACACGGGCGACATCAGGATCGGCTTCCTCCAGGGTGCCCAGCGCTGGTGGCCCGCGATCTCCGTCTCCCATCTGCCCAACGGCGTGCACGGCGTGGAGTACCTGGCCGACGGCGCCTGGCACGACGCGCAGATGGACAGCGACATGGGCCAGGCGTTCATCCTCGCGCCGACCACCTCGGACGGCACCGACTTCACCATCCGGGTCAAGGACGCGTCCGACGCTTACCTGTTCGGCGGCCGCACCTACGCCTTCTCGCTCCCGGGCTCCTGCTCCAGCACCTGCGGTCCCGCGTACACCGCCGTCACCTACACCACGCAGGGCGGCGACAGCACCCCGCCGACGACCCCGCCCACGACTCCTGTGACCACCCCGCCGACGACCCCGCCCACCACTCCTGTGACCACGCCTCCTGCCACCGGCGGCTGCTCGGCCACCGTGCACGTCTCCAACTCCTGGCCCGGCGGCTACCAGGCCGACGTGACGGTGCTCAACACCGGTACGGCGCCCACCGGTTCGTGGGCGGTCCGGCTGGCGCTCCCCTCGGGGGTGTCGGTCGCGAACATCTGGAACGCGTCGGTGGACTCCTCGGCCCCACCGACCACGGTGCGCAACGCCGGCTACAACGGGACGATCCCGGCCGGG
>WRCZ01000049.1 GCA_009783685.1 Actinomycetes bacterium | reverse complement strand
TGCAGGATCTGGATGCCGGACTGCTGCAGTCGCGGCGCGACCGTGGCGACCACCTCATTGAGCCGCCGGGCGCCCTGTGAGCCGCCGGAGACCAGCAGGGTGGGCAGGTTCTGGTCGAGGCCGAAGGCGTGCCGGGCCTCGGGACGGGCCGCGGCGCGGTCCAGGGTGGCGATGGTGCGGCGCAGCGGGATGCCGATGTAGCGGGCGTCGCGCAGCTTGCTGTCCGGGGTGGAGACGGCGACCGCGTGGGCGTACCGCGAGCCGATCTTGTTGGCGAGGCCCGGGCGGGCGTTGGCCTCGTGCACCACGATCGGCACGCCGAGGCGCTTGGCCGCCAGGTAGCCGGGCAGCGCGACATAGCCGCCGAAGCCGACGACGACGTCCGCCTTGGTGCGCTCCAGCACCTGCTCGGCGGCCTTGATGGTGCCGCGCAGCCGGCCGGGCACGGTGATGAGTTCGGGGGTGGGCCGGCGCGGCAGCGGGACGGCGGGGATCAGCGCCAGTTCGTAGCCGCGTTCCGGTACCAGCCGTGTCTCCAGGCCCTTCTCGGTGCCCAGGGCCGTGATGCCCACGGTCGGGTCCTGCCTGCGCAGGGCATCGGCGAGCGCGAGCGCCGGCTCGATGTGGCCGGCGGTCCCCCCACCGGCGAGTACGACATGCACCGAAATTCACCGCTTCCCGGACGGCCGCCGTCTGGCGCGCCGTCGCATCGTCCGTCTCACGACCCCCGTCAGGGAGTTGTTCCGGCCCCGCACGGCCAGGGCCGCTCGCGCGGACGGCTCGCTCCTGGCGAAGGAGATCAGCAGCCCGATCGCGAACATCGTCGGCAGGAGGGCGGATCCTCCGTAGGAGAACAGCGGGAGCGGCACGCCGGCGATCGGCAGCAGGCCGAGCACCGCACCGATGTTGATCACGGCCTGGGCCGTGATCCAGGTGGTCACGCCACCCGCTGCGAACCTGACGAAGGGGTCCTCCGTACGACCGGCCACGCGGATACCCGCGTAGCCTAGTGCCGCGAAGAGGGCGAGTACGGACAGCGTCCCTGCCAGGCCCAGTTCCTCCCCGGTCACGGCGAAGATGAAGTCGGTGTGCGGTTCGGGAAGTTCGCCCCATTTCTCCACACTTGCCCCGAGTCCGGTGCCGAACCAGCCGCCGGACGCCAGCGCGTAGATGCCGTGCACGGCCTGCCAGCACTGGTCGTTGCTGCCCGGCGAGGTGGCCGCGATGCAGTGCAGCCGGCCCATCCGGTTGGGGTTGGTGGCGATCGCCAGGGCGGCCAGCGCGGCGGCCCCGGCGAGCACGCCGGCGAACAGCCGGGTGGGGGCGCCGGCCAGCCAGAGCATGCCGAAGAGCATGGCGGTGAGGATCATCGTGGTGCCCATGTCGCCGCCGAGCATGATCAGCCCGAGCAGCAGCACGGTCACCGGGACCAGCGGCACCAGCAGGTGCTTCCACTGGACGAGCAGGCTGCGCTCGTTCTTGCGGGCGAGCAGGTCGGCGCCCCACAGCACCAGGGCCAGCTTGCCGAACTCGCTGGGCTGCAGCTGGAACGGGCCGCCGATGGACAGCCAGTTGGTGTTGCCGTTGACCGTCATCCCTATCCCCGGCACCTGCACCAGGCACATCAGGAACACCGCGCCGAGCAGCAGCGGGTAGGCCAGCGCCCGGTGCAGCCGGACCGGCGCGCGCGCGGCGAACCACAGCAGCACCGCGCCGATGGCCACCGCCAGCAATTGCTTGCGGAAGTAGAAGGTCGACGGCAGCCCGTAGCGCAGCGCCTGGATCTGCGAGGCCGAGTACACCATCACCAGGCCGAGCACGGTGATCAGCAGGCTCGCCCCGAGGATGACGTAGTAGGCGGTCAGCGGGCGGTCCCAGGCCGCCCGCAGCCGCCCCGGCAGCCGGGCCGCACCCCGCAGCGCGCTGCCGCGCGGCCGGACCGAGTAGCCGCTCATGCGCCCCCTCTTTCGTGCGCCGCTCCCGCGCCCGACGGGAGCGTGCTAGTCCTCGTCCCGGCCTTCGCCGGGGGACGTGCCGGCCGATGCCCGGTCCAGCACCCGCACCGCGTCCGCGAACATCTCGCCGCGCTGGTTGTAGTTGGTGAACATGTCCATCGACGCGCAGGCCGGCGCCAGCAGGACCGTGTCGCCCGGCCGGGCCAGCTCCTGCGCGAGGGCCACGGCGGCCGACATCGCCCCAGTGTCGGTCCGTTCCAGCTCGGTCACCGGGACCTGCGGCGCGTGTCGCGCCAGGGCTTCGCGGATCAGCGCCCGGTCGGCGCCGAACAGCACCGCCGCGCGCAGCCGCCCGGCCGCACGCGCGGCCAGCTCGTCGAACTCGGCCCCCTTGGCGAGCCCGCCGGCCAGCCACACGATCGAGTCGTAGGCGGCCAGCGAGGCCTCCGCGGCGTGGGTGTTGGTCGCCTTGGAGTCGTCGACGTAGGTGACGCCGTCGACGGTGGCGACCTCGGCGATGCGGTGCGCGTCCGGGGTGAAGGCGCGCAGCCCCTCGCGCACCGCGGCCGGCGGCACGCCGTAGGCGCGGGCCAGGGCCGCGGCGGCCAGCGCGTTGGCGATGTTGTGCGGCGCGGCGGGGGTGACGTCGGCGGTCTCGGCCAGCTCCTGGGCCCGGTGCGCCCGGTCCTCGACGAAGGCCCGGTCGACGAGGATGCCGTCGACGACGCCGAACTCCGAGGGGCGGGGGGCGTTCAGGGTGAAGCCGATGGCCCGGCAGCCCTCCTCGACGTCGGCCTCCCGGACCAGCCGCTCGGTCTCCGGGTCGGCCGCGTTGTACACGCAGGCGACCGTGTTGCCGTGGTAGATCCGGCCCTTGTCGGCCGCGTAGGCGGCCATCGAGCCGTGCCAGTCCAGGTGGTCGGGCGCGAGGTTGAGCACCGCGGCGGAGTGCGGGCGGATGCTGGGCGCCCAGTGCAGCTGGTAGCTGGACAGCTCCACCGCGAGCACGTCGTACTCCTGCTCGCCGAGCACCACGTCCAGCAGGGAGACGCCGATGTTGCCGACGGCGGCGGTGCGCAGGCCGGCCGCGGCCAGGATGGCCGCGAGCATGCGGGTCGTGGTGGTCTTGCCGTTGGTGCCGGTGACCGCGAGCCAGGGGGCCGCGCCCGGCTGCCGCAGCCGCCAGGCGAGTTCGACGTCCCCCCAGATCTCCACGCCCGCCTGCTCGGCGGCGACGAACAGCGGGCTGCCGGGCTTCCAGCCGGGGCTGGTGACCACCAGCTCGGTGCCCTCGGGCAGCGTGTCGCCGTCGCCGAGCCGCACGGTGACGCCGAGCGCCTCCAGCTCGGCGGCCTCGGCCCGCTGCTTGTCGCCCGCGGTGGCGTTGACCACGGTGACCTGCGCGCCGAGCCGGTGCAGCACCTTGGCGGCGGGCACGCCGGACACGCCGAGCCCGGCGACGGTGACCCGGACGTCCTTCAGTTCCACGGCGGCCTCCGGTCCGTGCTCGGCGGCGGTCATGACGCGGCCACCCAGGCGGCGTAGAAGACGCCGAGCCCGACGGCCATGCACATGCCCTGGATGATCCAGAACCGGACCACGATCAGGACCTCGCTCCACCCCTTGAGTTCGAAGTGGTGCTGCAACGGGGCCATCCGGAAGACGCGCTTCCCGGTGAGCCGGAAGGAGCCGACCTGGATGACGACCGACATGGTGATCAGGACGAACAGGCCGCCGAGGACAGCCAGCAGCAGCTCGGTGCGCGAGCAGATCGCGAAGCCGGCCAGCGCGCCGCCCAGCGCGAGGGAACCGGTGTCGCCCATGAAGATCTTCGCCGGCGAGGTGTTCCACCACAGGAAGCCGAAGCAGGCGCCCATCAGCGCGGCGGCCACCACGGCCAGGTCGAGCGGGTCGCGTACCTCGTAACAGGCGCCGTTGGCGCTCACCGGGGCGCCGCACCACTGGCCGTACTGCCACACGCCGATGACCGTGTACGCGGCGAAGACCATCACCGAGGCACCGGTGGCCAGGCCGTCCAGGCCGTCGGTGAGGTTCACGCCGTTGGACATCGCCAGGATCATGAACAGCGCCCAGACCACGAAGATCACCGGGCCGACCGACCAGCCGAAGTCCGTGGTGAAGGAGAGCTTGGTGGACGCCGGGGTCTGGCCGCGCGAGTCGTGGAAGTTCAGCGCGAGCACCGCGAAGGCGATGCCGACGATGAGCTGGCCGGCCATCTTCGCCTTGGCCCGCAGGCCCAGGCTCCGCTGCTTGACGATCTTGATGTAGTCGTCGAGGAAGCCGACCAGGCCCATGCCGAAGGTCAGGAACAGCACCAGCAGGCCGGACATGGTGGCCTTCTCGCCGGTGACCAGCTTGGTGATCACATAGGCCAGCACCGTGGCCAGGATGAAGGCGATGCCGCCCATGGTGGGCGTGCCGCGCTTGCTGTGGTGGGCCTTCGGGCCGTCGTCCCGGATCATCTGCCCGTAGCCCTTGCGGGCCAGCAGGCGGATCAGCAGCGGGGTGCCGAACAGCGACAGGAACAGTCCCAGGACGCCGGAGACGAGGATCTGCTTCATCGCGCGGCACCCTCGATCAGCGCGAGCGCCACGGACTCGAGCCCGACCGACCTCGATGCCTTCACCAGCACGACGTCCCCCGGCCGCACTTCGCTGCGCAACAGTTCGATCGCCGCCTCAGCGTCGGACACGTGCACCGACTCCTCACCCCACGAACCCTCGTTATAGGCGCCCATTTGCAGCCAGGCGGCTTCGGTACCGCCCACGGCCACGAGCTTGCTGACGTTGAGCCGGACGGCCAGCCGCCCCACCGCGTCGTGCTCGGCCAGCGACTGCTCGCCGAGTTCGGCCATCCGTCCCAGCACCGCCCAGGTACGGCCCCCCCGCGCCTGTGCCGAGGCGCCCATCGCGGCCAGTGCGCGCAGGGCTGCCCTCATGGATTCGGGGTTCGCGTTGTAGGCGTCGTTGACGACCGTCACGCCGTCGGGGCGCTCGGTGACCTCCATCCGCCAGTGCGACAGCGAGCCGGCCTCGGAGAGCGCGGTGGCGATCTCCGTTGCGGGCATGCCGAGTTCACCGGCTACGGCGGCCGCGGCAAGCGCGTTCGACACGTGGTGCTCACCGTACAGGCGCAAGGTCACGTCGGCGCACCCGGTGGGTGTGCGCAGGCTGAAGACGGGCTGTCCCCGGTCGTTCAGCCGGACATTCTCGGCACGGTACGCGGCGTTCTCGCTCTCGCCGAAGAAGACCACGCGGGCCTTGGTCCGGCTCGCCATGTCCCGGACGAAGGGGTCGTCGGCGTTGAGGACGGCGATGCCGCCCTCCTCCGCCGGCGGCAGCCCCTCGACCATCTCCCCCTTGGCGATCGCGATCTGCTCGCGGCCGCCGAACTCGCCGATGTGGGCACTGCCGACGTTGAGCACCATGCCGATCCGCGGCGGCGTCAGCCCGGTCAGGTACCGGATGTGGCCGATGCCGCGGGCGCCCATCTCCAGCACCAGGTGCCGGGTCTTCTCGTCGGCCTGCAGCGCGGTCAGCGGCAGCCCGATCTCGTTGTTGAGCGAGCCCGGGGTCCACACCGTGGGCGCCAGCCGGTCCAGCAGCTGGGCCAGCAGGTCCTTGGTGCTGGTCTTGCCCGCGGAGCCGGTGAGCGCCACCGCGGTGGCGCCCAGCTCCGCGATCACATGGCGGGCGAGCGCGCCGAGCGCGGCCTGCACGTCGTCCACCACGATCGCGGGGACGCCGACGGGCCGGGCGGCCAGCACCGCCACCGCGCCGTCGGCGACGGCGCCTGCGGCGAAGTCGTGGCCGTCGGCGCGTTCCCCGGCGAAGGCCACGAACAGGGCGCCCGGCACCACCTCACGGGAGTCCCTGACCACGGGTCCGGTGACCCGCACGTCGCCGTCCGGTATGTCGTGCATGCTCCCGCCGACCGCGCGTGCGACCTCGGCGAGGGTGAGGGGGATCACAGCTGTTTCTGGTCCTTCTCGATCGCGGCGCGCAGCACCTCTCGGTCGTCGAAGGGGCGCACCTCTCCGGCGATGTCCTGGCCCTGCTCATGGCCCTTGCCTGCCACCAGCACGATGTCGCCGGGCCGCGCGTGAGCGACGGCCACGGCCACCGCGGCGGCCCGGTCCGGTTCGACGATGACATGGCCCCGCTCGGTGGCGGGGACGCCGACTGCTCCGTCCAACATCGCGGCGAGGATAACCAGCGGATCCTCCGATCGAGGATTGTCCGAGGTCAGGACCGCGGTATCGGCGAGCCGGGCGAGCGCGGCGCCCATCGGCCCGCGCTTGGTCCGGTCCCGGTCGCCGCCGCAGCCGAGCACGGCGTGGATCCGGCCCTGCGTGGTGGTCCGCAGCGCCCGCAGCACCGACTCCACGGCGTCGGTCTTGTGCGCGTAGTCCACCACCGCCAGGTACGGCTGGCCGGCGTCCACCCGCTCCAGCCGGCCCGGCACGCCCGGCACCGCGGCGACCCCGTCGGCGGCCGCCTGCGGGTCGAGCCCGGCGGCGGCCAGCGCGGTGATCGCGGCGAGCGTGTTCGCCACGTTGAACGGGCCCGGCAGCGGGGCCACCGCCTGGACGTGCTCGCCCTTGGGCCCGATCACGGTGAAGCGGCTGTCCAGCAGCCCCGCCTGGACGTCCTCGGCCCGCCAGTCGGCGTCCAGCCGGCCCTCGGCCGAGTACGTGACGAGCGGCACGGTGGCCTCGGCGACCAGCCGGCGGCCGTACTCGTCGTCCAGGTTCACCACCCCCAGGCGGCTGCGGCGCGGGGTGAACAGCTGCGCCTTGGCCTGGAAGTAGTCCTCCATGCCCGAGTGGAACTCCATGTGCTCCGGGCTGAGGTTGTTGAACACCGCCACGTCGAAGACGGCCCCGTCGACCCGGCCGAGGACCAGGGCGTGGCTGGAGACCTCCATCACCAGCGACTCCACGCCGCGCTCGCGCATCACCGCGAACAGCGCCTGAAGGTCGGTGGCCTCCGGCGTGGTCCGCTCGCTCTTGAGCCGCTCCTCGCCGATCCGCGTCTCCACGGTGCCGATCAGCGCGGTCGCGCCGTGGCGGGCGCCGCGCAGGCCGCCCTCGATGAGATACGCCGTCGTGGTCTTGCCGGAGGTGCCGGTGACCCCGATCCGCAGCATGCCCTCGCCCGGCCCGCCGTAGACCACCGCGGCCAGCTCGCCCATCACGGCCCGCGGGTCGGGCACGGTCAGCACGGGCAGGCCGGTGGCGGCGGCGCGCTCGGCGCCCGCCGGGTCGGTCAGCACGGCGACCGCACCGGAGTCGGCGGCCTGCGCGGCGAAGTCGGCACCGTGGAAGCGGGCACCCGGCAGCGCCGCGTACAGGTCGCCGGGGCGCACCGCGCGCGAGTCGTGGGTGATGCCGGTCACATCGGCACCACCCACCGGGGCAACCGAGGGGGACGAGCCGCCGGTCGCGGCCACCCCGAGCCGGCCGGCGAGCTCCGCCAGCGGCTGGGGGCGCGGATGCGCCGGGCGCGGCGCGCCCGGCTGTCTGAGGGTGTGATCAGCGTTGGGCACGGCGGTGAGGTTACCCGGCTGCCGGGGTTCCGGGCCAAAATCACCCGGTCGCGGCCCGAGCGGGTCGCGGCCCGGGCCGGCCGTGCGGCGGTGCTGGTCAGCGAGCCGGTCCACGCTGATCACGGCGTTTTCTGCCCGGTCGCGGGGACCGGATCGGCGGGGTTGAAGTCGATCGGCAGGTTCGGCGCGGGTTTGCCGGAGGGCGGCACGCCCAGGGACTTGAGGCCGAACTCCATCACCTTCTTGAAGACCGGGCCGCAGATCTCGCCGCCGTAGTAGCTGCCCTTGGTCGGGTTCTGGATGACGCAGGAGACGGTCAGCCGCGGGTTGTCGGCCGGCGCGAAACCCATGAACGACGAGGTGTAGCCCTTGTAGCGGCCGGTGTCGGGGTCCACCCGGTTGGCCGTACCGGTCTTGCCGGCGACGCGGTAGCCGTCGATCCGGGCGTAGACGCCGGTGCCCTGCTCGCTGCCGACCACGGACTCCAGCATCTGCGAGAGCGTGGTGGCGGTCTGCGCGCTGACCACCCGGGTCTTCTTCGGCGCCGGGGCCGGCACGAACCGCCCGTCGGGCCCGGTGACGCCGCGGATCAGCGAGGGCTGGACCCGCACGCCGCCGTTGGCGATGGTGGCGTACACCGAGGTGGCCTGGAGCGCGTTCAGCGACAGGCCCTGGCCGAACGGGATGGTGTACTGCTGCGAGGCGTTCCAGTCCTGCGGCTTGGCCAGGATGCCGGGGGTCTCGCCGGGGAAGCCGACGCCGGTCGGCGAGCCGATGCCGAACTTCTTCAGGTACGAGTAGAGGACCTGGTTGGCCTGCGGCTGGGTCTTCCCGAGCTGCTGGCTGGCCAGGATCGTGCCGATGTTGCTGGACTTGGCCAGCACGCCGTTGAGCGTCAGGTACCAGGTGCCGTGGTCCACGTCGTCGTGGAAGATCCGGTCGGCCCGCGGCAGCGTGGGTGGCACGGTGACGCGGGTGTACGGGGTCGCGGTGCCGGTGTCCAGGATGGCGGCCATCGACATGAGCTTGCTCACGCTGCCTGGTTCGTAGGCGTCCTGCACCGCGGCGTTGCCGAGGGCCGCCGGGTCCGCGTGGCTGAGGTCGTTGGGGTTGTAGCCGGGCGCGTCGGCCATGGCCAGGATCTCGCCGGTCCGGTTGTCCATGACGGTCACGTACCCGCGATCGGCGTGGGACTTCTGCACCTGGGCGGTGATGGCGCTCTGCGCGGCCCACTGGATGTCGCGATCCAGGGTCAGTTCGATGTCGCTGCCGGGGACCGCGGGCTGCTCCTGGGTGCCCGCGGTGGGCACCTGGCGGCCGTTGGACTGGGCGTAGCGGATCTTGCCGTTGGTACCGGACAGCTGCTTGTCGAGCATCGACTCCAGGCCGCCCGCGCCCTGCCCGTCGCCGTTGACGAACCCGATGACGCCCGCGGCCAGGTCGCCCGCCGGGTAGACCCGCTTGGAGTGCGGCTCGCTGAAGATCCCGGCCAGCACGTCGGCGCCCTGGCCCTTGGCGGCCTTGGCGGCGAACCCCGCCTTCAGGTCCTTGATCTGGTTCCACGCCTGCGGGGACTGCTGCCGGGCGATGATCTGGTAGCGGGACTTCGGGGCGGCCAGCTGCTGGGCGATCTTCGTGGCGTCGCCGCCGACGATCGGCGCGAGCAGCTCGGCCGCCTGCTGCGGGGCGTCGTTGACCTTGGCCTGCCCGGGCGTGAACAGGTACGGGTCGGCGGTGATGTCGTAGGCGTCGACGGTGGTCGCCAGGTCGGCGCCGGTCCGGTCGGTGATGGTGCCGCGGTCCGCGGTGACCTCGTGCGTCACCCAGCGGTTCACGGCGGCCTTGGCGGCGTACGCGGACGCGTCGACCGCCTGCACCTGGAGCAGCCGCACCACGAACACGGCCATCACGATCGTCAGCGCGGCGCCGACCAGCCGCAGCCGCGGCCGGGGCCGTCCCAGCCGCACCGGGCCGCGCGTCGGCGGCCGCACGGGGCCCCGGCCCTGGCGCGGTGGCGAGGGCCGCCGCGGCGGCGCCAGACGCCCGCCGCCCGAGCCCTGCGCCCGTACGGCGCCGCCAGAACCCTGTGACCCCCGTGAACCCTGTGAACCCGGTGAACCCTTTCCGCGCGCCGAACCGCCGCCCGAGCCCTGTCCGCGGACCGAGCCCGCATCCTGCCCCCGCGCCGAGCCGCTGCCGCCCGAGCCCTGGCCGCGCCCCGAACCGCCGCCGGCCTGGGGCCGGGGACGCGGACCGGGAGCCGCGCCGCCGGAGGCGCGTACGGCGCCCCTCGCGCCGGGGGGAACGGGCCGGCCGCCGCGGCCCGGGCGCGGGCCGGGAGCGCGCCCTCGGGAGTCCCTCTCGTCGTCGCGCCCGGTCACCGGCTCACCTGCCCGTGGTCGTGTCGGGGGTCCCCGAGACGGGGGCGGTCGGGACGGCCGGAGTGCCCGAAGCCGGGGCACCGGAAGCCGGGGCACCGGAGGCCGGCGGCACCGGCGTCCCGGAAGGCCCCTGGCCGGTCGGCTGGGCGCTGGTGGGCGTCGCGGTGGGGCTGGGGGGTGCCGGCGGGGCGGTGGCCGGCGTGGGGCTGCCCTGGACCTTGCCGGTCGGGGTGAGGAACGCCGGGGCGCCGCCGGGCACCATGCCCAGCTGCTGCGCCCGCTGCTCCAGCGCGCCGGGCGCGGACAGGCCGTCGACCTCCTGCTGCAGCTGCTGCTGCTCGTCGGTGTAGCCGTTGGTCTCCTTCTGCAGCTTGTTCAGCTCGAACGAGTCCTGGTTGACCGCCGAGTTGAGCAGCAGAAGCGAGATGAGGCCCCCCGCGAGCAGCGTCACGACGAGAACGACGAACGGCGTGCGCGCCGCGGTTGCACCCCGGCCCCGCGGCGACCCGCGCCGTCCGGCCTGCGCCCCGATCACCGGATGTCCTCCCTGATGCGTTCCGCGCCGCGCAGCCTGGCCGGCGCCGCGCGCCGGTTCTCCGCGACCTCGTCCTCGGTGGGCAGTTCGGCGCCGCGGGTGAGCAGGGCCAGGCGCGGCTGGTACTGCTCGGGCACCACCGGCAGCCCGGGCGGCGCGGTGTTGGCCGCGCCGGCCGCGAAGACCTGCTTGACCAGCCGGTCCTCCAGCGAGTGGTACGACAGCACCGCGATCCGGCCGCCGACGGCCAGCGAGGCCACCGCCGCCGGGATGGCCCGCTCCAGCACCGCCAGCTCGCCGTTGACCTCGATCCTCAGCGCCTGGAAGGTGCGTTTGGCGGGGTTGCCGCCGGTGCGCTTGGCGGCCTGGGGCAGGGCGTCGCGGATCAGCTCGACCAGCCGGGCGCTGGTGGTGAACGGCTCGCGCTCCCGCTCCCTGACGATCGCGTCGACGATCTTGCGGGCGAACTTCTCCTCGCCGTAGGAGCGCAGGATGCGCACCAGGTCGCCCGGCGGGTAGGTGTTGAGCACCTCGGCGGCGCTGATCCCGGCCGACTGGTTCATCCGCATGTCCAGCGGCGCGTCCTGGGCGTAGGCGAAGCCGCGGTCGGCCTCGTCGAGCTGCATGGAGGAGACGCCGAGGTCGAACAGGATGCCCTGCACGCGCGGGATTCCCAGCCGCTCCAGCACCTCGGGCACCTCGTCGTACACCGCGTGGACCAGCGTGGCCCGGTCGCCGAAGGGCGCCAGCCGCTCCCCGGCCAGCTTCAGCGCCGCCGGGTCGCGGTCGACGGCGACCAGCCGGGCGGCGGGGAAGGTGCGCAGCAGCGCCTCGCTGTGGCCGCCCAGGCCGAGGGTGGCGTCCACCACGACCGCGCCGGGCTCGGCGAGCGCGGGCGCCAGCAGGTCGAGGCAGCGCTGCAGCATCACCGGGACGTGCCGCGGCTGGCCGGGCGGCGTGGCGGACGGGTCGTTCATGGGGCCCTGTTTTCCTGTCGTGACTGCGGCACCCGCTGCCGGGCGCGAAGGCCGGGCGGGGCGCCGGGTGCCGGGACGTAGAACCGGGTCCCCGCCCGCTCGTGGAAGGCACTCCCCTGGCACCGGGGAAGTGGTGCCAGCGGAGCGGTGAGCGGGAGGAGGCCGGGCCGTACGTCCGCGCGGGTGGTACGGAGTGGTGCGCGGTGGGGTGTGCGGCGGTGCGGGCCGCGCTCACAGTAATCCGGGCGGAACCTCCTGTGACAGGGCCGAAAAGGTGTCTTCCTGCGCGGCCAGATAGCGTTCCCAGCTGTCCGCCGCCCAGATCTCCACCCGGGTGTTCGCACCGATCACGGCGCAGTCGCGGACCAGGCCCGCGTAGTCGCGCAGCGGCTGCGGCACGGTCACCCGGCCCTGCTTGTCGGGGACCTCGTCGTGCGCGCCGGCGAACAGCACGCGCAGGTAGTCCCGAGCGGCCTTGGAGGTCAGCGGAGCCGACGACAGCTGCTCGGTGGCGGCGGTGAACCCGGCGACCGGCCACACGCACAGGCAGCGCTCCTGCCCGCGGGTGATCACCAGGCCGTCGGCGAACGCCTCGCGGAACCGCGCGGGGAGCACCAGCCGGTTCTTGTCGTCCAGCCGCGGTGTGTACGTCCCGAGGAACATCACACCTCCCGCAGACGGCACCACTTCGCGCCACTTTACTCCACCCCGCTCCACGGGCAACGTTGCCGCGACCCGCCGGGCGCGCCCCTGCTCCGGACACCGGCTCGCGATAACGTCATAGACATGTCGATACCTGCCAGCAGTCCGGCCGAGCAGTCCGCGCGGCCCGACCACCCCACCGCCACCGAGTCCGTCACCGACCGGCTCGTCGAGGCCAACCAGCGCTACGCGGCCGAGTTCCACGACCCGGGGATGGGCGCCGCGCCCGTGCTGCGGGTGGCCGTGGTCGCGTGCATGGACGCCCGCATCGACCTGCACAAGGCACTCGGCCTGCAACTGGGTGACTGCCACACCATCCGCAACGCCGGTGGCGTGGTCACCGACGACACCATCCGCTCCCTGACCATCAGCCAGCGCGCCCTGGGCACCCGCTCCATCGTCCTCATCCACCACACCAACTGCGGCATGCAGACCATCACCGAGGACTTCAGGGGCGAGCTCGAGGCCGAGGTGGGCCAGCGTCCGACCTGGTCGGTGGAGGCGTTCACCGACGTCGACCAGGACGTGCGGCAGTCCATGGCCCGGGTGCGCACCTCTCCGTTCCTGGCCCACACCGACGACGTGCGAGGCTTCGTGTTCGACGTCCACACCGGCCTGCTGCGGGAAATCACGAACAAGTAACGGCAGGCGAGTGACGTGGGCGGTCCCGTAAGGGAAGAATGCATGATGCGGCACGTCTCGCCCGAAGCGAGCGTTGCGCATTCGGGGAGGGCCGGTCCGGTATGACCGCGACCCTGCGGTCCCTAGGAACAGGCCGAGGAGTACCGGGTGACGACCTTTGACGCACGAGCAAGCCTGAGCGATCTGACCGCGACTGCGGACCGGGTGCGCCGCAGCGTGGAGAACGTGATCGAGGGCAAGCCCGAGGTCGTACGCATCGCACTGACCGTGTTGCTCGCCGAGGGACACCTGCTGATCGAGGACGTGCCGGGCGTCGGTAAGACGATGCTGTCCAAGGCCCTGGCACGTTCGATCGACTGCACGGTGCGGCGTATCCAGTTCACGCCCGACCTGCTGCCGTCCGACATCACCGGTGTCAGCGTCTTCGACCAGCAGCAGCGGGACTTCGAGTTCAAGCCGGGCGCGATCTTCGCGCAGATCGTGGTGGGCGACGAGATCAACAGGGCGTCGCCCAAGACCCAGTCCGCGCTCCTGGAGTCCATGGAGGAGCGCCAGGTCACCATCGACGGCACCACCTACGAACTACCCAGTCCCTTCATGGTGATCGCCACCCAGAACCCGGTGGAGATGGAGGGCACCTACCCGCTGCCCGAGGCCCAGCGCGACCGCTTCACCGCCCGGGTCTCCGTCGGGTACCCCAGCCCCGACGCCGAGTTGAAGATGCTCGACGTCCACGGCGGGGTCTCGCCGCTGGACGACCTCCAGCCGGTCGCGCACGCGCACGAGATCGTCAAGCTGATCGAGGCGGTCCGCCAGGTGCACGTCTCCGACCCGGTCCGCCGCTACGCGGTCACCCTGGTCGGCGCCACCCGCAACCACGCGGACCTCAGGCTCGGCGCCTCGCCGCGGGCCACCCTGCACCTGATCAGGGCGGCGCGCGCCTCGGCGGCGCTGGACGGCCGCGACTACGTGCTGCCCGACGACGTGCAGTCGCTGGCGCAGGCCGTGCTCGCCCACCGCCTGCTGCCGACCGCGCAGGCGCAGTTGAACCGGCGGACGCCCGAGCAGGTCGTCGCCGAGATCGTCCAGCGGGTGCCGGTGCCCAGCCCGCAGCCCGGCTCCGGCCCGGGCGCTCCCGCCGGCGGCTGGCCGGCCCAGCCCGCCTCCCGTCCGCAGCCCGGCACGCGGGGCCTGTGATGCCGGCGCCCCTGCCGCCGCCCCCGGGCGGCCCGCAGCCGGGTGCTCCGACGTCCGGCGGGGCCAAGGAGGGCGGCGGGCTGCGCTCGGCGTTCGGCGGGCTCACCACCCGCGGCCGCTCGTTCGTGGCGGCGGGGCTGGCCGCCGCGGTGTGCGCCTACGTGCTGGGCCAGTCCGACCTGCTGCGGGTGGGGCTGCTGCTCGCGGTGCTGCCGCTGGTGTGCGTCGCGGTGCTGTACCGCACGCGCTACCGGGTGGCCGGCAGCCGCCGGCTGGCGCCGTCGCGGGTGCCGGCGATGTCCGAGGCCCGGGTCCACCTGCGGATCGACAACGTCTCCCGGATCCCCTCCGGCCTGCTGATGCTCCAGGACCGGGTGCCCTACGTGCTCGGGCCGCGCCCGCGGTTCGTGCTGGACCGGGTGGAGCCGGGCGGCCACCGCGAGGTGTCCTACCGGGTCCGCTCCGACCTGCGCGGCCGCTACCCGCTGGGACCGCTGCAGCTGCGGCTGACCGACCCGTTCGGGATGGTCGAGCTGACCCGCTCGTTCAGCGCGTACGACACGCTCACCGTGGTGCCGCGGGTCGAGCCGCTGCCCCCGGTCCGGCTGGCCGGGGAGTCGTCCGGCTACGGCGAGAGCCGCACCCGGGCGCTGGCCCTGGCCGGCGACGACGACGTGATCCCGCGCGGCTACCGGCACGGCGACGACCTGCGCCGGGTGCACTGGCGCTCCACCGCCAAGTACGGCGAGCTGATGGTGCGGCGCGAGGAGCAGCCCAACCGGGCCCGCTGCACCGTGCTGCTGGACACGCGGCAGGGCGCCTACTTCGGTGCCGGCCCGGACTCGGCGTTCGAGTGGGCGGTCTCCGGCGCCGCCTCGGTCGCCACCCACATGCTGGAGCGCGGCTTCGCGGTGCGCCTGCTCACCGACACCGGCAGCAGCGTGCCCGGGCCCGAGGGCGGCGGCGGGTTCAGCGGCGACTCCTCGGACATGGCCGGGCTGCTGCTGGACACCCTGGCCGTCGTCGAGCACTCCGACGCCGAGGACCTGGCGGCCGCCTACGAGGTGCTGCGCACCGGCACCGAGGGCCTGCTGGTGGCGTTCCTCGGTGACATCTACGAGGAGCAGGCGACCATACTGGGCCGGATGCGCCAACGGGCCGGCGGCGCGGTGGCGTTCGTGCTGGACAGCGACGACTGGCTGACCCGGGAGGCGGCCGGCCGCTTCGACGTGCCGGAGGCCGCCCTCACCGACCCCGCGGACCCGGACACCACCGAGCACGCGGTGCAGATGCTCCGCGAGGCCGGCTGGACGGTCGTGGCGGTGGGCCCAGGGCAGCCGCTGGCGGAACTGTGGCGGCAGGCGGACCGTTACCGGTCCGGCGAGGAGTCGGCGGGCGAGCGGCGCGAAGCGGGGGCGAGGCCATGAGCGGCCGTGCACGGCTGACGGTGTTCGGGGCGCTCGCCTCGATGATGGCCGCGGCGGCGCTGCTGCCGCTGACCGCCACCAGCAGCTGGCTCCTGCGGGCACTGCTGTGCGTATCCCTGCAGGCCGGGGTCGGCGCCGTGGCCCGGCGCATCCCGCTGGCCAGGCCGCTGACGGTCCTGGTGCAGGCGCTGGTCTCGTTCATCGTGCTGACCATGACGTTCGCGCCGCACCAGGCGCTGGGCGGCATCCTCCCCGGCCCCGCGGCCGTCCGCGAGCTGGGCCAGGTGCTGCAGGGCGGGCTCGACGACGTCGGCAACTTCGCCATCCCCGCCCCCGTCACGCCGGGCATCCGGCTGCTGCTGGTCGGCGGGACGCTGGTGGTCGCGCTGGCGGTCGACGCGATCGCCGTGACGTACAACAGCGCTGCCCCGGCGGGACTGCCGCTGCTGGCGCTGTACTCGGTCGCCGCCGGCCTCGACGACGGCGGCGGCGCCTGGCCGTACTTCATGATCGCCGCCGCCGGCTACCTGCTGCTGCTCCTGGCCGAGGGCCGGGACCGGCTGTCGCGCTGGGGCCGGGTCTTCGGCGGCAGTCCGGCGCCCGGCGGCTGGGCCGGGCCCTCGGCGGCGGGCGGCTCCGCCACCGCACCGGTGCGCACCGGGCGGCGGATCGGGGCGATGGCCCTGGGCATCGCGCTGATCGCGCCCGCGGTGCTGCCCTCGCTGGGCAACGGCCTGCTCGACCCCACCCGCCACGGCGGGGGCTCGGGCGCCGGGGGCGGCCGCGGATCCGGCTCGGTCAACCTGGTCGCCGCGCTGCAGGACAACCTCAACCAGCCCGACAACCGCGAGGTGCTCAGCTACCGCACCGACTCCACCGACCTGCCGGGGATGTACCTGCGGATCGCGGCCCTGGACAAGTTCGACGGCAAGGAGTGGACGCCCTCCGACCGCCCGGTCGAGGACATCCCCCCGCAGCTGCCGCAGCCTCAGGGCATGGCGTCGGACGTGAAGTTCAAGCCGGTCACCACCGAGGTGCAGGTCGACTCCGGCTACAGCCAGGGGCTGCTGCCGATGCCGTTCCCCGCGCTGAACGTCCAGGCGCCGGGCAACTGGAAGTTCCAGCCCGAGGGCCGGATGGTGATCGGGCAGCACGGCCAGACCACCTCAGAGGTGCACTACTCCGTCACGAGCATGCAGGTCATGCCGACCGCCGCCCAGCTGGCGGCGGCGCCCCAGGCGACCGGCCGGATCGCCGACGAGTACACCCAGGTGCCCAAGTCGCTGCCGCCGGTGGTCGCGCAGACCGCGCTGAGCGTCACCAAGGACGCCACCAACGACTACGAGCGGGCGCTGGACCTGCAACGGTTCTTCACCTCAGGCGACTTCGTCTACAACACCGAGGCCAAGGCCGGCACCGGCGTCGACGCGATCGCCCGCTTCCTGCAGACGAAGGAGGGCTTCTGCGTCCACTTCGCCTTCACCATGGCGGCGATGGCCCGCACCCTGCACATCCCCGCCCGGGTGGCGATCGGGTTCACGCCCGGCTCCCAGGGCGCGGACGGCAAGATGACGGTCGGGCTCAAGGACGCGCACGCCTGGCCCGAGCTGTACTTCGAGGGCGTCGGCTGGACGCGGTTCGAGCCGACGCCGTACCGCGGGTCGGCACCGGCCTACACCGCGTCGAACACGCCGACCGGCGGCGGCAGCACGACGGACACCGCGCCGCACGGCAGCACCACCGCCCCCGCGGCGCAGCCGTCGCAGACCGACAGCTGCGCCCCGGACCACCGCGCCCAGGCCGACTGCACGGTGCCCTCCGCGGCGGCGGGCGGCGGCTCGGGCGGCAACGCGGCGCAGATCGCGCTGTACGCGGTGCTGGCCCTGCTGGTGGTCACCATCCCGATCACGCCGCTGCTGTGGCGCAACAGGCTGCGGGCCCGGCGGCTCGGCGGCGGCCGCGGCAAGGCCGAGGGGCTGACGCTGTCCGCGTGGCGCGAGCTGATGGACACCGGCTGGGACTACGGCATCCTTCCCGACGAGTCGGAGACCCCGCGCCGGGCGACGGCCCGGCTGGTGGAGGAGGGCCGGCTCACCGGCGAGGCGGCCACGGCGGCCGGCGCGGTGGCCGGCGCGGTGGAGCGGACGCTGTACGCGCCCAACCCGCGGCCGACGCCGGGGCTGGCCGCGGAGGTGCACCGGGTCCGCAAGGGGCTGCACGCGTCGGCCTCCCGCGGCACCCGGCTGCGGGCCCTGCTGCTGCCGCGCTCCTCGGCCCGTATGTTCTGGGCGGCCTCGGCCCGCTGGAACCGGTTCACCCAGCGGGTCTCCACCCGGCTGGGCCGCCTCAGCGCCCCGCTCCGGCGCCGCACCGCGTCGTCCTGACGGGCGGGCCCTCGCGTCCGTACGGCCCTCGCGTCCCGGCGGGCCCGCGTCCTGACCGGGCGCGGGGCCGCCGGGCGGCGGGCGTGTGACCTGGCGGCCCGGGGGCGGGACCGTGGATTCGGACATCGGCACGGACACCAGGACACGGGCAGCGGCCCCGGTTCT
>WRCZ01000048.1 GCA_009783685.1 Actinomycetes bacterium | reverse complement strand
CTGCTCGCCTGGTCCTCGATCGGCCAGGCGGGCTACCTGCTGGTGCCGATGGCCGCCGCCTCCTCCGCGGCCGACCCGGCGCACGAGATCGGCACCACCGTCGCGTACGCGCTGATGTACGGCGTGGTCAACCTCGGCGCGTTCGCCGTCGCCGCGCTGGTGAACCGCACCGCACCGCGCGGCCGGCTCACCGACTACCGCGGCCTGTACGCCCGCCGGCCGCTGGCCGCCCTGGCGCTCGCCTTCTTCCTGCTGTGCCTGGCCGGCCTGCCGCCGGGCGTCATCGGCCTGTTCGCCAAGGTCGCGGTGTTCTCCTCGGCGGTCGGCGCGCAGCACGGCTGGCTCGCGGTGATCATGGCCGTCAACGTGGTGATCGCCCTGGTGTACTACCTGCGGTGGACCGCCCTGCTGTTCACCCGTACGGAAGCGGCCGCGCCCGCGCCGGGCTCCGAGCCGGCCGCCGCCGGCGAGGCGCCCGCCCTGGCCACCGGGACGCCCGTAGCCCTCGCCGTCGCCATTGCGCTGACCGCCGTCGCCGGCCTCGCGCTGTCCGGGGCGCCGCAGCTGGTGCTGCGGTACGCCCAGGGGACGCTGCTGTGACCGGCGGGAGCGCGAGCGCGGGCCGGTGGCAGGGGAGTCGGACCGGGCCCGCCGGGGCAGGAGAGGCGGCCGGGACGGTCGCGCAGCGTGCGCACAAGGGAACTAACGGCGCTCGGGTGGCGTTGATCTGAGCAGGAGGTTCTCCTGAAGGGGGAGGTTCCCCAGCTGCACACCTTGGAGGGCGCACCGTGCACAGCCGGCACAACGGGTTGAAGACCGCCGTACTTCTCGGCGTTCTGTCAGCATTCATCCTGTTCATCGGCAGCTTCTTCGGCCGTACCGGTCTGATCATCGCGCTCGTCATCGCCCTGGGCACCAACGCGTACGCCTACTGGAACAGCGACAAGCTGGCGCTGCGCGCGATGCGCGCCCGCCCGGTCAGCGAGTTCGAGGCGCCCGCGCTCTACCGGATCGTCCGCGAGCTGTCGACGAGCGCCCGCCAGCCGATGCCGAGGCTGTACATCTCGCCCACCGACGCGCCCAACGCCTTCGCCACCGGCCGCAACCCGCGCAACGCCGCGGTCTGCTGCACCTCCGGCATCCTCGCCATCCTCGACGAGCGGGAGCTGCGCGGCGTCCTCGGCCACGAACTGAGCCACGTCTACAACCGGGACATCCTCATCTCCTCGGTCGCCGGCGCCCTCGCCTCGGCCATCGTGTTCCTGGCCCAGTTCGCCATGTTCCTGCCGATCGGGCGCTCCGACGACGACGAGGGCCCCGGCATCATCGGCATGCTCCTGCTGATGATCCTCGGCCCGGTGGCGGCCTCGCTGATCCAGCTGGCCGTCTCCCGCTCCCGGGAGTACGAGGCGGACGCGTCCGGCGCCCGGCTCACCGGCGACCCGCTGGCCCTTGCGTCGGCGTTGCATAAGCTGGAAGCAGGCACCAAGCAGCTGCCGCTGCAACCGCGCCCGGAACTGGAGACCACCAGCCACCTGATGATCGCCAACCCCTTTCGTCCCGGCGACGTCTCGAAGCTGTTCTCCACGCACCCGCCCATGGCCGATCGCATCAAGCGACTCCAGGAAATGGCAGGGCCCACACGATGAAGACGATCCTCAACATCATCTGGCTGGTGCTGTGCGGCCTGTGGTTGTTCCTCGGGTACATGCTGGCCGGACTTCTGCTCTGCATCACGATCATCGGCATCCCGTTCGGCATCGCCGCCTTCAGGATCGGCGTCTACGCCCTGTGGCCGTTCGGCTACACCGCCGTCGAGCGCCGGGACGCCGGCGCCGGCTCGCTGATCGGCAACGTGCTCTGGGTGGTCCTCGCCGGCTGGTGGCTTGCCCTGGGGCACATCATCACCGGCATCGCCCTGTTCGTGACCATCATCGGGATCCCGTTCGCCATCGCGAACTTCAAGCTGATCCCGCTGTCGCTGATGCCGCTGGGCAAGGAGATCGTGCCGACGGACCAGCCCTTCGCCACGCGCTGAACCACCGTGTTCCGGCGCCGTGCCGGTACGCGAGGATGGCCGTGAGCCGCACGGCCACCGCTGCGGCCACGACATCAAGGAGATGGCGATGAGCCTGCAGGTCGGCGACACGGCACCGGACTTCACCCTCCCCGACCAGTCGGGGACGCCGGTCACGCTCAGCGAGAAGCTCGCCGAGAAGGTCGTGGTGCTGTACTTCTACCCCAAGGACAACACCCGCGGCTGCACCGCCGAGGCGTGCAGCTTCCGCGACAGCTACGAGAACTTCACCGACGCCGGCGCCGAGGTGATCGGCGTCAGCTCGGACACCGTGGAGTCGCACGAGAAGTTCGCCGGCCGCCACGACCTGCCGTTCACCCTGCTCTCCGACCGGGGCCGCGCCGTGCGCAAGCAGTACGGCGCCACCACGATGGGCGTGGTGCCCGGCCGCATCACCTTCGTCATCGACCGCGGCGGCGTGATCCGGCACGCCTTCTCGGCCATGGGCAGCATCAGCACCCACGTCGACGACGCGCTGCGCGTCGTCAAGGAGCTCACCGCCGGCGCCTGACGTCGCGGCCGGGCCGCGGCGGCTGCGGGGTGCGGGGCCAGGGAGGTGCTGCGTTGCGAAGGTGCGGCGCCGGGGCGCTGGTGTGCCGGGGCGCCGGGGCGCCGGGGTGCCGGGGCGCCGGGGTGCCGGGGCATTGAGGCGCTGAGACGCTGAGACGCCGAGACGTTGTCCACAGGCTGCCGGTTCTGCCCCGACGGCGCGTCCCGCCGCGCTGTTAGAGTCGAACGCCCGGACGCGGCGAAGGGGGGCGGCTCGATGGCAACCGACGTGTACACCGGCGCACTTGACGACGCGACGACCCGCGCGTGGTGCGAGCGGCGGCGCAGGACCGCCCGCACGCTGCGCGCCGTCTGCGCCGTGATGTCGATCCCCGGCTGGGCCGTGCTCTTCGCCCTCGCGGACGCCGCGGGCTGGATCGGCTTCGCCGTCTGGAAGGCCGCCGTGCCGATCGTCCTCACCCTCGCCGCCCTGGTCTGGGTCGACCTGCGGCTCGGCCGGGTCAGGCGCTACGAGCGCATCCTCGCGGCCTACCCGTGGCAGGTGCACACCGGCGCCCTGTTCATCGCCGACAACAAGCGGCCCTACCTGCGCATCCCCGACCCCGAGCAGCCCGGACGAACGGTGTCCGTGCGCATATGCCGCCCCGGGGCGCGGCGCTGGCAGCGCCTCGCCCGGCAGGGCGCCGAGCAGGAGCTGTGGTTCGCCGGCGACCCGCGGATCGGCGGCGCGCTGGCCCTGCCCGGCCCTGCCGCCCTGTCGCTGGCCCGGCAGAACGGCGCGGCCGGCCGGGCCGACGCGGCCGGGGCGGGGCGCGACGGCGGCTCCCTGCGCGGCGCCAGCGAGGGCGCGCTGGAGCGGGCAAGGGCCGCCGGATTCGCCTCGGACCGGGAGTTCGAAGGGCTCTTCCAGCGACCCTGGCGGTGAACCGCGGCCGGCCCGCCCGGGGCGCGAGCCCCGGACGTCCCCGCCGCGCCTAGCGGTAGCGTCCGGCGGCCGTCAGACCCGGCTGGTAGCCCACCCCCGCGTTGCTCGCCCCGGACGCCGTTCCCACCCCGACGCTCAGCGGATCGAAGTGGCCGCCGAACACCGTGCTGGTGACGAGCTGCTTGGTCACGGCGGTGGTGAAGCCCTTGGTCGTGCCGAGCACGATCTTGGACGCCTCGGTCTGCCCGTTCATGAACATCTGCAGATGGCCGAGGCTGCGGCGCGCGGCGGGGGACATGCTCGCCAGGTCGCCCCGGTAGAACATCCGCGGGATCTTCGAGAAGCCCTTGTCGAGGAGCTCACCGGTGCCGGCGCCGATGACGTTGCCCGCCACGTTGCCCAGGAAGTTCTTCTCGACGTTCTTCCAGCCGCCGTTCATCGCGTCCTTGAGGGTGTCCTTGCCCAGGCCCTTGGCGAACGTGAACGCGAACTTGTTGAAGCCCTTGAGGTCGCTGCCGGTACGCCACACCTTGATCACCGGCGCGAACCTCCGCTCGGCACGCGCGATGCGCAGCGCCCACTTCAGGCCGCCCAGCCGCCCCGCCTTGGCCAGCATGGCGAGCTTGCCCGCCACCGGGATGCAGTCGAGCGCGGCGAACAGCACGTCGCCCCACCCGGCTTTCCCCTGCGTGAACTTGATGATGGTGTCGGCCAGGACCAGCAGCGCGGCCGCCATCACGATCCACACCAGCGGCCCGCCCAGGAACAGCAGGGCGATGCCGCCGATGGCGACCACCAGCTTGGCCAGCGGGATCAGGTAGTCGTTCCACGCCTTGACCAGCGCGTCGCCGAGCTTCTGGTACCACTTCTTGTTGTGGATGCCGGCGTCCGAGGCGTCGTGCAGATCCCTGGCCAGCACGGTGACCGCCGTGTCGTGCTGGTGGCCGGCCGTCTGCGCCTTCGTCCGCAGCTCCGCGAGCTGCGCCTGCAACCCCGCGACCTGGCCCGCCACCTGCTGCTGATGCGCGCCGGCCTGCTGGGCGTTGCGGGTGGCCTGCCGGACCTTCTCCGGGTCCGGCGGCGGCACGCTCGCGCCGCCTGACGGGTCCGGGTGGTCCAGCGCCGACTTCGCGCTCGTCGCGCGGTCCGCGGCGTCCTCGGCCCGGCCGAGTTCCGCCTGCTTGGCCGCCAGGTCCCCGCGCAGGATCCGGGCCTGGACCAGGGCGCCGTCCGCGGTGCTCTGCTCGGTCTCCACCGAGCGGGCGAAGGTGACCAGGGCGTCCCCGGCCCTGCCGTAGGAGTCGTGCAGCTTGGTCAGCTGGCCGGGGAGCTGGCCGATCTTCTCGCGGAAGGACTCGGCCGCCTTGCCGTTCCACTCCTCCAGGGTGTGGTCCTTGGCCGCGTTGTTGAGCAGGCCCTGAACGGTCGCCACGTCCTCGGCGAAGGTCTGGAAACGCCGGCCCTCGGCCCGTATCGCGAACACGTCGCCCGGGGTCGGGTCGCCGTCCAGGTCCAGGTTGTGCCAGTCGGTAGGGCGCGCCATGAGTGTGCTCAGCCTTTCTGGGCCGGCCTGCGGGGCCCGACCGTGCTGGGGGCGGGCGTCAGCCGCGGTCCGGCAGGGTCAGGGAAGGAAGCGGAACGTCTCGCAGATGCCGTCGAAGAGCTCCAGCATCGGCTCGGCGAGGGCCAGTTGGTGGGTGGCCGCGCTGATCACGGCGATCCGCGGGTCGCCGTCGGGGAACGGGACGAAGGTCTGCATCATCACCATGCGCACGGTCCGGGTGTCGTCGCGGATCGCCACGTCCTCGATGCCCTCGCTGCGGGCGGCCGTGGTGCCCGCGTCCGGCAGGTCGACCAGCCGCACGCGCCGCCAGGGATCGGTGGGCCTGCTGCCGCGCGGCACCGAGGTCAGCGCGGCCATCACGCCTTCGAGCCCGCCCTGGGGCGCGCCCTCGTCGGCGGTGTCCACGACCGAGACGGTCAGGCTCGCGGTCAGCGGCGCCTCGTCGTCGACCTCGGCCATCGCGCCGAAGTACACGACGCCGCTCTCCCACGCCTCGTCGGCCACGCGGCGCAGGGTGCGCACCAGCTCCGCGCGGCACGTCGCCAGCTCCGGCCGCTCCTGCACGCGGGCGCGTACGGCCTCGCGGATCGCCTGGTCGCGGGTCGCGGGGTGGATGTCGAACTCGTACCAGGAACTGGGCACGAGGAGGGTGATGCGGTGGACGGGCGGCCCGTCGAGGCCGGCTGCGGTCACCGGGACGTCCCTGCCGGGGACTTCCGCTGGTGCTCGTGGTCGGCCAGCGCCTTGGCGAGGTCCCCGTCCGTCTTCGTCAGCTGGTCGACCACCGTCTGCGCCATCCTGGCCACGTTGTCGATGCCGCGGTCGATCTCCTTGCGGCCGTCGCGCCAGCCGTGCAGGAAGCCGTCCAGGGCGTCCAGCGCCTCGGACGAGCCGAGCTCGCCGTGTCCGAGGGCGCGGTCCACCTGCCCCGTGTCGTCCATGCGCTGCTTGATGGACCTGAGCTCGTCGGCCAGGTCGCTCAGCCCGATCAGGCTGAGAGTGAGGTCTCCTTTGGAGCCCATGCGTGAACGTCCCCCGTCCGCGTGGCTTCACCTGTCGTGCCGGCGTTCCCGCGCCGGGGGCCAACTGCCGCCGGTGGACTGCCGGTTGATCGGACAACCCTATCGGTCCCGGCGTCCGGCGGCGCGCGGAACCGAGACCGCGGGGGACGCGGTGCCGGACGGGTGCGCGGCCGGGGCGGTGGCGGCGGGCCGCCGCCCCGGAGCCGCGTCAGCGGCGGTGTCGCGGGCGGTTCAGCGGTAGTTGACGAACTGCAGGGCGAAGTCCAGGTCCTTGCCCTTCAGCAGCGCCTGGACGGCCTGCAGGTCGTCCCGGCTCTTCGAGCTGACGCGCAGCTCGTCGCCCTGGACCTGGGCCTTGACGCCCTTGGGGCCCTCGTCGCGGATGATCTTCGCGACCTTCTTGGCGTTGTCCTGGGAGATGCCCTCCTCGATGGACGCGAAGATCTTGTACTCCTTGCCGGAGAGCTGCGGCTCGCCCGCGTCCAGCGCCTTCAGCGAGATGCCCCGCTTGACGAGCTTGGTCTCGAAGACGTCCAGGATCGCCTTGACGCGGTCCTCGGAGTTCGCCTCCATCAGGATCTTCTCGCCCGACCACGAGATCGACGCCCCGACGTTCTTGAAGTCGTACCGCTGCGAGATCTCCTTGGCGGTCTGGTTGAGGGCGTTGTCGACCTCCTGCCGCTCGACCTTCGAGACGATGTCGAAACTGGAGTCGGCCATGTTCAGTGGGCTCCTTGGCTGTGTTCCCTGCTGTTTCCCTGGCGCCGGCACCACGGTGCCGGCTGCGGCCCCGACCCGGATCCCGACCCGGCGCCGCCACCCCGAAGCCTAGCCACCCGACCCCCGCGAAGCCCTGATCAATCCGGTGGCGAACCACCCCTGCGCATCGGGTATCGTTTACGTCGTCGCCACGGAGCAGCGCCCTGCGGGCCGCGATCCACGGCGTCATCCCATGGCGGTATGCCCGAGTGGCCAATGGGAGCGGACTGTAAATCCGTCGGCTTAGCCTACCGTGGTTCGAATCCACGTGCCGCCACGCGCCTTGAGGGGCCTGTGACCAGCAGAAACGCTGGTTGCGGGCCCCTCAGTCGTTGGGGCGTCAGGGAGGGCCGCGGGCGGAGGGTGGGGCGCGGCCGGGGGCGGCGGGTCAGCCGGGGGCAGGCGGAGTCACACTCCCGCGGTCTTACGTTGGGCCGTCCTGCCAGGGACAATGCATATGCCACACGGTTCTGTACGTCGCTTCCGTGAGCCGCCGAAGCGTGCGATGTCCGGGCGACGCCCTCAATGGGGAGGGGGGACCGCTGGCGCCCCCCTGGGACGGGGGGTGCCTTCGCGTGCGATCTTCGATTCAGGGAAGGTACGACCCATATGCGTGTCATCGAGCCGCTGTACGCGGAAGTCCTCCGCCGCAACCAGGGGGAGAACGAGTTCCACCAGGCGGTACGGGAGGTCCTGGAGACCCTCGACCCGGTCCTCGAGCGGAGGCCGGAGTTCCTGGACGCCCGGATCATCGAGCGCATCTGCGAGCCGGAGCGCCAGCTCATCTTCCGCGTGCCGTGGTCCGACGACTCCGGCGACATCCACGTGAACCGCGGCTTCCGGGTCGAGTTCAGCAGCGTGCTCGGACCGTACAAGGGCGGGCTGCGGTTCCACCCCTCGGTGAACCTGGGCATCGTGAAGTTCCTCGGCTTCGAGCAGATCTTCAAGAACGCCCTCACCGGCATGCCCATCGGCGGCGGCAAGGGCGGTGCCGACTTCGACCCGAAGGGCCGCTCCGACGCCGAGATCATGCGGTTCTGCCAGTCGTTCATGACCGAGCTGCACCGCCACATCGGCGAGTACACCGACGTTCCCGCGGGTGACGTCGGCGTCGGCGGCCGGGAGATCGGCTACCTGTTCGGCCAGTACAAGCGGATCACCAACCGCTACGAGTCCGGCGTCCTCACCGGAAAGGGCGTGGTCTGGGGCGGCGCCCAGGCGCGCACCGAGGCGACCGGTTACGGCTGCGTCCTCTTCACCGCCGAGATGCTCCGTCGCAGGGGCGAGGACCTCGACGGGCAGCGCATCGCGGTCTCCGGCTCGGGCAACGTCGCGATCTACGCGATCGAGAAGGCCCAGCAGCTCGGCGCGACCGTGGTGACCTGCTCCGACTCCGACGGCTACATCGTCGACGAGAAGGGCATCGACCTCGCCCTGCTCAAGGAGATCAAGGAGGTCGGCCGCGGCCGGGTCTCCGAGTACGCGGCGCGGCGCGGCCCGCACGTCACCTTCGTCCCCGGCACCGGCCTGTGGAACGTCCCCTGCGACGTCGCCCTGCCGTGCGCCACCCAGAACGAACTGAACGAGACCGACGCCCTGGCCCTCGTCCGCAACGGCGTGAAGGCGGTCGCCGAGGGCGCCAACATGCCCACCACCCCGGAAGCCGTCCGCGTCTTCCAGGAGGCAGGCGTCGCCTTCGCCCCCGGCAAGGCGGCGAACGCCGGCGGTGTGGCCACCAGCGCCCTGGAGATGCAGCAGAACGCCTCGCGCGACTCCTGGACGTTCGCGCACACCGAGGAGCGGCTCGCCGAGATCATGCGGCACATCCACGACTCCTGCTACACCACCGCGGAGCGCTACGGCAGCCCCGGCAACTACGTGGTCGGCGCCAACATCGCCGGCTTCGAGCTGGTCGCGGACGCGATGCTCGCGCAGGGACTCATCTGATCCCTGGTTCCCGCCGGCAGCTGCCCGGCTCCGCCCCTCCGTGTGAGGGGAGGAGCCGGGCAGCAGCGGTTCCGGGCCTGGTCGGCGGGCCACGGGCAGGCCGGGCGCGCGTCCTCCGGGGCCGCCGGCGTGCGTCTTCCGGGCCGCCGGCCGGCGTCCTTCCGGGCGGGCGCGGGGTCCCTCGTGAGGGTGGGGCAGGGGTGCCGGGAGGCGGGCTCGGGTCGCAGGACCCTGCGGGTCGTCGCACTCTGATGGCATGAGTGAGACGTCGTCACGGCAGGACCCGCCCCCGGAGCCGGCCCCGCAGACCGCGGCGGCGACGCCGCCCGGCGTCCCCCCTCCGGGTGGTCACCACCTCACTCCGCCGCCCCGGCGCAAGTGGCCGTGGATCGTGGCAGCCCTGGCGGTGCTCATCGTCGGCGGCATCGTGGCCCTCGCGGTGGCCGCGCACCACCAGGCGACGCAGCCGGTCACCGTGAGGTACAGCGTGACCGGCAACGCCCATTCGGTGGGCATCGCCTACTCCACCTGGGACAACCAGACCATCTCCACCACCAAGGTCACCGCGCCGGCACTGCCCTGGGCCCGGCAGCTGACCACCACCGGCTTCGTGCGCGGCGGCTCCCTGACCGTGACGCTCGGCGCGTCCGGCGGCACCGCGACCTGCTCGGTCACCACGAGCGAGAACAACAAGACGTACACCGCCACCGCCACCGGCCCCTTCGCGAGCGCCCAGTGCCTGGGGTTCTGACCGGCCGCGGCGACGGAACCGCCGGGCCCCGGTCCGGCCACGGGCGGCGGGCCGACCACGGCTGACGACGGCCGATCGCCACCGCCGACGGCGGTCCGGTGACCGTCCTCGTCCGCGCATGACGTGGCGGAGCACGCCGAGCCCTGGCGGGGTCGCGCCGGCACCGGGCGCGCGGACGGGCACTGCCCGGCCCGGCCCGGCTCAAGGTACGGCGCACGACGCGGCCCGGCTCAAGGCACGGCGCACGGCACGGCCCAGCGGCAGGCGAGCGCACAGTACGGCCCGGCTCAAGCCACGGCGCACGACGCGGCCCCACCACAGCCGCGGCGCGCCCCACGCGCCGCATCGCGCCCGCCCGCACAGGCGGAATGGCATGGTCTGCGCATATTGGCGTATGGCCATGCCCACCGCTGGAGGTGCATGGTGGCCCCATCCCCCTCCGCGCCCCGCCGCGCCCCCGTCGGCGGGGCGCACCCCTGTCCGGCCGCGTGCGGGCGGCGGGGGCGGGTGCCAGGAGCGGGCGCCAACCGAGCGGATCCGCCCTCCTGAGGTGTGGTCCTAAGGTGTGGGCATGTCGCTGAGTTACGTCAACCTCACCTCCGGCCGGACCGCCGACCTCACCGAGGTGCGGCTGAACTCCACCTACGGCGGTCTCCTGGAGGGCTATCCCTGCCGGCGGATCAACGAGTGGTCGATCAGCGCGCTGGAGCGGGGCGCGAAGACGGCGCACCCGCACCTGCCCGTCCATCTGGTCGCGCCGGTGCGTGACTACCCGGAAGGGGACGTGTCCCAGGGGCCCTTCGGGCCGGTCGAGGTGCTGCCGGCTGTACGGTGCGTCGGCGTCTTCACGTCCACGCCGGTCGACCCGGACCTCGATCCGGTCCTGCACCGGTCCGGTCTCGTCGTCGCCTGGTTCCAGGAGGGTCCTGACGTGCCGTCGGGGGACCGGGCGGACCAGGGGCTCCGCGACATGCCCTGGGACGAACTCGCCGCGGACTTCGAGCTGTAGGGGGGCAGGGGAGGGGCAAGGGGCGGGCCCGGCCGGGCGCGGCGGCGGGCGCGTTCAGGCGAGCGGGTCGGCTGCTATGTTCGGCCGGTCGATGGTGGTGTGAGCGCTCACGCGAGGAGTCGTCATGCGGTATCGCCCGCTGGGCCGCAGCGGCCTGCAGGTGTCGGAGATCGGGTACGGGGCCTGGGGGATCGGGGAGTCCGTGTGGATCGGGGCCACCGAGGAGGAGTCGCTGCGGGCACTGCACCGCGCGCTCGACCTCGGGGTGAACCTGGTCGACACCGCACGCGGTTACGGCGAGAGCGAGCGGATCGTCGGCCGGGTGGTGCGCGAGCGCGCCGGGCGTGACGGCGAGGTGCTCGTCGCCACCAAGGTCCCGCCGCGCAACGGCGTCTGGCCCGCGCCGGCCGGCCTCGACCCGGCCGAGACGTTCCCCGGGGCCCACATCCGCGAGAGCCTGCAGACCAGTCTGCGGGCCAGCGGCCTCGACCACTTCGACGTGCTGCAGTTCCACGTGTGGAGCGACGAGTGGGTGGGCCGCGGCGACTGGCTGGAGACCATCGCCGACCTCAAACAGGAGGGCCTGATCCGGCTGTTCGGGGTGTCGATCAACGACCACGAGCCGGACAACGCGCTCGCCCTGGTCCGCAGCGGCGCCGTCGACAGCGTGCAGGTCATCTACAACGTCTTCGACCAGTCGCCCGCCGACGCCCTGTTCCCCGCCTGCCAGGAGCACGGCGTGGGCGTCATCGTGCGGGTCGCCCTCGACGAGGGCGGGCTGACCGGCCGCATCACCGCCGGCACCACCTTCCCCGAAGGGGACTTCCGCAACCGCTACTTCAAGGACGACCGTCCGGCGCAGGTCGAGGCGCACGTCGACGCGCTGACCGCGGACCTGGGCATCGAAGTGGCCGAACTGTCGGAAACAGCGCTGCGGTTCGTGCTCAGCGCCCCCGCCGTCTCCACCGTGATCCCCGGCATGCGCAGCGTCCGCAACGTCGAGCGCAACGTGGCCGTCAGCGACGGCGCCGCCCTCGGTGCCGACCGCCTGGCCGTGCTCGCCAAGCACCGCTGGCAGCGCAACTTCTACCAGTGACGGCACGGGCCGCCGGCTCCCGTCAGCCGGCGGCCCGTCCCGTCAACAGCCGTTCGTCCCCGGCGTCTTGCTCACGCCCCGAAGCCGCGCGAAGTTGCCCGGAGCTGCCGGAGCTGCCGGAGCTGCCGGAGCCGCCCCCGAGCCGCCGGAGCCGCCCCAGGTCGTCCGACGCCATCCCGACCCGCCCGGTGTCCTGCCCGCACCCGACGCCGTCAGCCGCCCGGCGGGGGCGTCCCGCGTCACCCCGCCGCCGCGCTCCGCACGGCGTCGTCGATCGCCGTGTCCCCGGAGACCAGTTCGAGCGTGGCCCCCGCGGTCCGCGGCGCGTCCAGCAGCGCCACCAGCACCGCGGCCACGTCGTCCCGCGGGACAGAGCCGCGGCCGGTGGCGGGCGCGAGCCGGACGCGGCCGGTGCCCGGCTCGTCGGTGAGGGAGCCGGGCCGCAGCACCGTCCAGTCCAGCGCGGACCGCGCGCGGATCGCGTCGTCGGCGGCGCCCTTGGCCTGGAGGTAGGCGCGGAACGTCTCGTCGGGGTAGGTGGAGTCGGCGTCGGCGCCCATCGAGGAGACGATGAGGAACCGCCGCACGCCCGCGCTCTCCGCCGCGTCCGCGAGGAGCACCGCCGCGTCCCGGTCCACCGTCGTCTTGCGGGCGATGCCGCTGCCCGGGCCGGCGCCGGCCGCGAAGACCGCCGCGTCCGCGCCCCGCAGCACCGAAGCGACCTGCTCGACGGTCGCCGACTCCAGGTCGAGCGCCACGGGTTCGGCGCCCGCCGCCCTCAGGTCGCCGGCCTGGTCGGGGTTGCGGATCAGCCCGGTCGCGCTGTCCCCGCGCGCGGCGAGCAACCGCTCCAGCCGCAGCGCGATCTGTCCGTGTCCACCTGCGATCACCGTACGCATGCGGCGACGTTACGCCTCGCGGTGCGACTGGCGTGGGAGATCGAGCGGCGTCTCACCCGCCGAGTCGCAGTACTCGCGGACGGCGCTGGTGCGCGAGACCACCCGGCCGCGGTGGATGACGATCCGGCTGTAGCCCAGCGACAGCACCGCGGCCACGCCCTCGCCGCGCACCGCGAGCAACTCGGCGGGGAAGCCCGCCTCCACGCGGACGTCCGGCAGGCCGAGTGCGGCCCTGGACTGGCCGCTGATCAGGTCGTACGACCGCACCGGCCCGCAGGCACCGTGCGAGGCCAGCAGGAACGCGGCCTCCAGCGGATCGCCGCGGCCCACCGGGTTGGCGAGGTCACCGAGCGCGCCGCTGCCCGCGCACACGCGCACGCCCGCGGCCCGCAGCGCCCGCACCGGCGCGACGCCGCCGCGGTCCAGCACCGCGCAGCCGCCCTGCGGCAGCGCGGCGACCGTGACACCCGCGGCGGCCAGCCGCTCGGCGGCGCCGGCGACGAGCTGCGGCGGCAGCGCGCCCAGCCGGTGGCAGGGGCCGAGCGTGACGCCGGGCCGCATGCCGCCGGCCATCGCCGCCAGCCGGGCGAGCCGCGCCGGGTCGTCGCCCGCGGTGTGCAGGTCGACCGGGACGCCGAACTCCGCGGCCAGCGAGAGCACCGCCTCCGCGTACCCGCTCGGGTCCGGGTCCAGGTCCGGGCAGCCGCCGGCCGCGCAGGCCCCCATCTTCAGCGCGTCGCGCAGCATCGCGTTGCCGTCGGCGCCGGCCGCCCCGGTCAGCAGCCGCGGGACGGCGACCACCTGAACGTCGACCAGGCCGCGCAGCGACCGCCGGGCGGCGAGCACCGCCTCCAGGTCCTGCAGCCCCTGGACGTCGCCGATCCGCACATGGGAGCGGATCGCGGTGGCGCCGTGGCCGAGTTGGAGCAGGGCCGCCTCGACCGCCCGGCGCTGCACGTCCTCCGGGTCGCCCGGCGGCGGGCCGCCCGCGGTCAGCGCCAGGTCGAGGTGGGCGTGGGGCTCGGCGGGGGCGGGCAGCAGCAGATAGCCGCGCAGGTCGATCCGGGTGCTCTCGGGGCCGCGGCCGGTCCGGCCGGGGGCCGGCGCCAGGCTGCCGGCGGTGCCGACGGCCTCGATCCGCGGGCCGCTGAGCCGCACGTCGACGGTCCGGCCGTCGATGAGCCTGGCCCCGCACAGCAGTACGGTGGCGGTCTCCTCGGCGGTCTCGTGACGGCTGTCACGGGGGCTGTCGGTCATCGCGCTCCTCCGGTGCGGGCAGGCGGGCGACGGGGGCGACGCGGACGGCGCGGGCGCCGCCGGTGTCGCCGGTGTCGTCGGTGTCTTCGGTAGGGAAGCGGGCGTCGTGCGGAGGCAAGATCACGCGAGTCGAGCCTAGGGCGCGGTGCTGCCGCCGCCCGGTACGACCCGAAGTGTGCGGATTAGTCGTACCGCGCGTCCCGGTGAACGAGGGTGCGGACGCGGCCGCTGCGGGCTGTCCGAGGGGCCCGATGTGCCCTGCCGGATACGGATTTCACGTATGGCTGCGGACCGTGTAATGTCTTCCTCGCTCGCCCCAATAGCTCAGTCGGTAGAGCGTCTCCATGGTAAGGAGAAGGTCTACGGTTCGATTCCGTATTGGGGCTCTGATGGATCGGTTCCCCGTCGTCACGGCGGGGGCCAGTTCATCGAAGCGGCGTAGCTCAGTCGGTAGAGCAAGCGGCTCATAATCGCTGTGTCACCGGTTCAAGTCCGGTCGCCGCTACTCTCCGTAGCCGATTGCGGGTTCGGTCCCTCGGTCGGCTACTATTCCTGTGTTCATTACACCCGTTCGTCAAGGAGCACTCACGTGGCCGCCACCGACGTCCGCCCGAAGATCACGCTGGCCTGCGTGGAGTGCAAGGAGCGGAACTACATCACCAAGAAGAACCGGCGTAACGACCCGGACCGCCTGGAGATGAAGAAGCACTGCCCGCGTTGCAACGCGCACACCGCGCACCGCGAGACGCGCTGACGCTCCGTATCCACGCTGCCGCAGTACGCCGGAGCCGGCGACCGTGATCGCCACGGCTGCCTTCGACGTACGCGCCAGGCCGTAGCTCCACTGCGAGGCCGTTCCCGTGTCAAGTCACCGGGGGCGGCCTCGCGGCGTGCTGCGGCCGTACCTTTTTCCTGGCGACGTTTCGCAACCGGAGGTGCCGATGGCCCTGGACCAGTCCTTCGTCGGGCGCAGTTATCCGCCCACCGCCGCCTATGAGGTGGGGCGGGAGAAGATCCGCGAGTTCGCCGAGGCGATCGGCGACGAGAACCCGGTCTACACCGACCCGGAGGCGGCCAAGGCGCTCGGCCACCCGGATGTCATCGCCCCGCCGACGTTCCCGTTCGCGATCACCTTCAAGGCGGCCGGCCTCGTCGTCCAGGACCCCGAACTCGGTCTGGACTACAGCCGGGTGGTGCACGGCGACCAGAAGTTCGCCTACACCCGCCCGGTGCGCGCCGGCGACCGGCTGACGGTCACCTCGACCATCGAGGCGATCAAGTCCCTTGCGGGCAACGACATCCTGGACGTCCGGGGCGAGGTCCACGACGAGTCGGGCGAGCACGTGGTGACGGCCTGGACGAAGCTGGTCGCGCGCGCCGCGGACACCGGCACCGAGAGCGGGGAGGCGTGATGGCGGCGACGCTCGCATACGACGACGTCGAGGTCGGCACCGAACTGCCGGCGCAGACGTTCCCGGTGACCCGGGCGACGCTGGTCCGCTACGCGGGCGCGTCCGGCGACTTCAACCCCATCCACTGGAACGAGAAGTTCGCCCGCGAGGTCGGCCTGCCCGACGTCATCGCGCACGGCATGTTCACCATGGCCTCCGCTGCCCGTGTGGTGACGGACTGGGCCGGCGACCCGGGTGCGGTCGTGGAGTACGGGGTGCGGTTCACCAAGCCGGTCGTCGTGCCGAACGACGACCAGGGCGCGGTGGTCGAGGTGTCCGCGAAGGTCGCCGCCAAGCTCGACGACCGCCAGGTCCGGGTCGACCTGACCGCGATGTGCGCCGGGCAGAAGGTGCTGGGCATGGCACGCGCCGTGGTCCGCCTGGCCTGATCGCCCCGAGAGCGCGAGGTAAGAGGTAAGAGGTAAGAGGTAAGGGGCGTCCCTCCTGGGAGGGGCGCCCCTTACGCATCGGCGTTCGCGGCCGCTCCACGCTTCCCGCTTGACTAGGTAGTGATTGGCCACTAACTTAGAGCCCATGGTCAGGATGAGCGCAGAGGAGCGACGCGAGAGCGTCATCCGCGCGGCGATGAGCGAGTTCGCCCACGGCGGGTACAACGGCACCTCCACCGAGGTGATCGCCCGCCGGGTCGGCGTCTCCCAGCCGTACCTCTTCCGGCTCTTCCCGAACAAGCAGGCCATCTTCCTGGCAGCGGCCCAGTACTGCATCGCCACCACCCGCGAGGTCTTCGCCGAGGCGGCCAAGGGCCTGCCTCTCGAGGAGCGGCTGCCCGCCATGGCCCAGGCCTATCAGAAGCTGATCCATGACGACCCCGAGCGGCTGCTGATGCAGATGCAGACCTATGTCGCGGTGGCCGCGGCCGAGTCCGAGGGGGACCGCGAGTTCGGCGAGATGGTGCGCCGCTCCTGGCAGGAGCTGTGGGACAGCGTGCACGTGGACCTCGGTGGCGACGTGAACGAGACGACGACGTTCCTGGCCTACGGGATGCTCGTCAACACCCTGGTGAGCCTGGGGTTTCCGGCCGGTCACCGCAACTGGGAGGGGTTCTACGAGAGTGCGCGGCCCGAGTAGGTCACGAGCCCGTCCCCGCGCGGGCTTTTTTCATGATCGTGAAAGTTAGTCATCAATAACTAACTCAGGGGAAACGATGAAGCAGCAAGCAGCACGACGGCCCGGTTCCGCCGGCTGGGCCCTTGCCATCACCAGCGTCGCCGGATTCATGGCGGCCCTCGACAACCTCGTCGTCACCACCGCCCTGCCCTCGATCCGCAAGGACCTGGGCGGCGCGCTGTCGGACCTGGAATGGACCGTCAACGCCTACACCCTCACCTTCGCCGTCCTGCTGATGTTCGGCGCGGCCCTCGGCGACCGGTTCGGCCGCCGCCGGCTCTTCGTCACCGGCCTGACGATCTTCACCGGCGCGTCCGCGGCCGCCGCCATGGCGCCCGGCATCAACGAGCTGATCGCCGCCCGCGCGGTGCAGGGTGTCGGCGCCGCGATCATGATGCCGCTGACGCTCACCCTGCTCAGCGCGGCCGTGCCCGCCGAGCGCCGCGGCGCGGCCATCGGGATCTGGGGCGCCGCCACCGGACTGGCCGTCGCCAGCGGACCGCTCATCGGCGGCAGCCTCACCCAGCACATGTCCTGGCAGTGGATCTTCTGGCTGAACGTGCCGCTGGGCCTCGCCCTCATCCCGCTCGCCCGCTTCCGGCTCGCCGAGTCCACCGCACCCGGCGCCCGCCTCGACGGACGCGGCACCGCGCTGATCAGCCTCGGCCTGTTCGGCATCGTCTTCGCCCTGGTCAACGCCTCCGACCACGGCTGGACCAGCGGTCGCGTGCTCTCCGGGCTGATCGGCGGCGCGATCCTGGTCGCGGCCTTCGTCCGCCACGGGATCGTGGCGGAGCGGCCCATGCTGCCGATGCGGCTGTTCCGCGGGCGGGCGTTCGCCGGCATCAACGTGGCCAGCATGCTGATGTTCACCGGCATGTTCGGCTCGATCTTCCTGCTCAGCCAGTTCCTGCAGAACGTCGTCGGCTACTCGCCCACCGAGGCGGGCCTGCGGATGCTGCCGTGGACCGGCATGCCGATGATCGTCGCGCCCATCGCCGGGTATCTCTCCGACCGGATCGGCGGCCGGCCGGTCGTCGCCGCGGGGCTGGCTCTCCAGGCCCTCGGCCTCGGCTGGTTCGCGCTGATCCTTTCCCCCACCGTCTCCTACACGGCCCAGCTGCCGGCCCTGATCATCAGCGGCACGGGCATGGCCCTGTTCATCGCGCCGGCCGCGAACCTCGTCCTGTCCAGCGTCCGCGATTCCGAGCAGGGCATCGCGTCCGGGGCGAACAACGCGCTGCGGGAGATCGGCGGGGCGCTGGGCATCGCCGTCCTCGGCTCGATCTTCTCCGCGAACGGCGGGTACGGGTCGCCGGCCCGCTTCGTCTCCGGCCTGACGCCCGCGCTCTGGGTCGGGGCGGGGATTTTGGGGGTGGCGGTGGTGGCGGCTCTCCTGCTTCCCGCTCGGCGTGGTGCGGCCGCGTCCCTTGCCGAGGGTTCGGCTGAGGGTACTGTGGCCCCCCTCCGTGCCGAGGGCTCGGCCGAGGGTTCTGCAGGCCCCCTCCGTGCCGAGGGTTCGGCCGGCACTTCTTCTCCCGCCCGCCCGCCCGTTGAACCAGTTCGTCAGGTGAACGCCTCTCGTGGGTGAGCCGGGGCCGCCACGGCGGTATCTCCTCGGAACCGTGCGTGCGCCTTGTCCACTGAGTGGGCCGGGCGTATGCACGGTTCCTGCGGGGACACCGCCGCACCGGCCCCTCCCGCCGTCGGCGGCT
>WRCZ01000047.1 GCA_009783685.1 Actinomycetes bacterium | reverse complement strand
CCGGCACCGGATCCGGCCCGACTCCCGAGAGGACCCCGTGATGTCCGCCTTCGCCCTGCCCTCCCTGCGCATGACCCCGCAGGGCTTCCGCACCCTCACCGTCACCCAGGCGCGGCTGCTGCTGCGCGCCCCGGCCGCGCTGATCTGGCTGGCCCTGCCCGTCGCCATGGTGGTGGTCTTCGGCTGCATCCCGGCGTTCGGCACGGCCCAGAAGGCCCTGGACGGCAAGCGCGTCATCGACGTGTACGTGCCGACGCTGGCCGCCATGGTGCCGCTGTTCCTCGCCTGCACCGCGCTGCCGCTGACCATGGCCGGCTACCGCGAGAAGGACGTGCTGCGGCGGCTGTCCGTCACTCCCGTGCCGGCCGCCGGGATGCTCGGCGCGCTGCTCGCCGTCATGGCCGTGATCACCGCGGTGGGCTCCGGGCTGGTGGTGGCGATCGGCGCCCTGGCCTTCCACGTCGCCGCGCCGGCCGACCCGGCGGCGGTGTGCGCCGCGTTCGTCCTGGGCACCACCGCGGTGCTGGCCCTCGGCCTGATCGCCGCCGCGGTCGCCCGCACCTCGGCCGCCGCGAGCGGGATGGGCGTCCCGCTGATGGTGCTCAACTTCTTCTTCAGCGGCCTGTACGTGCCCCTCGCGGAACTGCCGCACTCCCTCCAGCGGATCGGCGAGTTCGTGCCGTTCGGCGCGGTGATGGCCGCCTGGGCCGGGCACGGCGCGCTCTGGGAGCACCTGGCGGTGCTGGCCGGCTACACCGTGGCGGGAAGCCTGGCCGCCGCCCGCGTCTTCCGTTGGGAATGATGGACCGGTGACCGACGACGCACTGGCCGGTGCCGCAGACCGGCGCCATCTGCTGCAGCACTACCTGCCCTACGGGGGGCTGGCCGTCTCCCTGGTCCTGGCGGTGTCCCTCGGTCCCCGCGGCGTGCCCTTCCTCGCGGCCGCCGTCGGCCTGTCGGTGGCCGCCGCCGTCTGGCTGCGCACGATGGGCGTCGACTACCCGGTCCCCGCCGAACGGCGGGTGCGGGCCGTGGTGTTCTACGCCGGGCTGACCGTCCTCATCGCGCTGCTACTGGCGCTCACCCCGTTCTTCGGGTTCTTCGGCTTCACCGGCTACATGCAGGTGGCCGTGCTGCCGCGGTCGCTGCGGCCACCGGCGGTCGCGGTCAACGCCGCGCTGATGGCCACCACGCAGGTCGGCGGGATCGCCAACCTGCACGGCGGGACCGTCTGGGTCTACCTGGGCCTGGTCGTGGTGAACGTGGCCATCGCGGGCGTCATCACCCACCAGAGCATCGAGGAGGACACCCGCAGCCGGCAGCGCGCCCGCATGATCGACGAACTCGCCGACGCCAACCGGCGGTTGCGCGAGACCATGGAGGAGAACGCCGGGCTGCACGCCCAGTTGGTCACCCAGGCCCGCGAGGCCGGCGTGCTCGACGAGCGGCAGCGCATGGCGGGGGAGATCCACGACACCATCGCCCAGGGCCTGACCGGCATCGTGACCCAGCTGGAGGCGGCCGAGCGGTTCGACGCCGACCCCCGGCGCCGCGCCCGGCACCGCGCGCTGGCCCAGCGGCTGGCCCGCGAGAGCCTCGCCGAGGCCCGCCGCTCCGTGCAGGCCCTGCGCCCCGGCCCGCTGGACGAGGCGGCCCACCTGCCCGACGCCCTCGGCGACCTGGCGGAACGCTGGTCGCAGACCTCCGGCGTGAGCGTCCGCGTCGAGGTGACCGGCACGCCGGTGCCGCTCTCCCCGGCCCTGGAGGTCACCCTGTTCCGCACCGCCCAGGAGGGGCTGGCCAACATCGCCAAGCACGCCCGCGCCTCCCGGGCCGGGCTGACCCTCTCCTACACCCACGACGTCGTGCTGCTCGACGTCCTGGACGACGGCACCGGGTTCGACCCGGAGGCCACCGGCGGCCCCGGCACGGGCCAGAGTTACGGTCTCACCGCGATGCGGCAGCGGCTGCGGCAGGTCGGCGGGACGCTCGCCATCGAGAGCGCGCCGGGCGACGGCACCGCCGTCAGCGCCGGCGTGCCCGCCCTGCCGCTGACGCCGTCCGCACCCGTCGGGGATGATGGCGTGTGACCATCTCACTGCTCCTGGCCGACGACCACCCCGTGGTCCGCGACGGACTGCGCGGAGTCTTCGACGGCGACCCCGACTTCACCGTCGCCGGCGAGGCCGCGGACGGCGCCGAAGCGGTGGACCGGGCCGTCGCACTCGGCGTCGACGTCGTGCTGATGGACCTGCGCATGCCGCGGATGGGCGGCGTCGAGGCGATCCGGCTGCTGCGCGAACGCGCCCCCGGCATCCGCGTGCTGGTCCTCACCACGTACGACAGCGACGCCGACGTGCTGCCCGCGGTGGAGGCCGGCGCGACCGGCTACCTGCTCAAGGACGCGCCGCGCGACGAGCTGGTCCGCGCCGTGCGGGCCGCGCACCTCGGCCAGGCCGTGCTGGCCCCCTCCGTCGCGCAGAAGCTGCTCGGCCACGTCCGCGCGCCGGCGCCCGCCGCGTCCGGACTGCTGACCGACCGCGAGCTGGAGGTGCTGCGCCTCGTCGCCGCCGGCACCACCAACAAGGAGGCCGCCAAGCGCCTGTTCATCAGCGAGGCGACCGTCAAGACCCATCTGCTGCACCTGTACGGCAAGCTCGGTGTGCGCGACCGCGCCGCCGCGGTCGCGGCCGCCTACCAGGCAGGACTGCTCGGCTGACGCCCGCACGTCGAGGGCCGGTCACCGTCGGTGACGGGGATGTGCGTCCGCCGGAGGTGCGGGGGATGATGGGGAAGGCCGCGAGACGGGTGGAGGGGCGCACGGCCCCTCACGACCTGGTCGGGAGGCATCCATGGACTATCCGGAACACTACGAGCTCGTCTTCCACGCGCCCGCTTCCGATGCCGACACCATCGTCGTGCACCGCACCGAAAGGGCCGGAGCGGGCGGCTACCCCATCTACGAGGACGACTCCGGGATCGTCCGCGCCGAGATCAGCCCCGAGGGCGACGTGCGGATGGTGGCCAGTGGCGGCCACCAGGACCCGGGGCTGCCCACCGTCGTACGGCCCGACGACGAGCCGTGAGACGCCGGCGGGCATCCGCCGTCAGACGTCATCGTCCACCAGAAGGGCCCGGTCGCGGGCGGCGATGACCGCCCGCGACAGGCTCTCGATGTCGTAAGCCCCGTGGTGGCGGCGGCCGTTGACGAAGAACGTCGGCGTGCCGGCCACTCCGCTGCCGTCGGCCGACTCCACGTCCCGCGCCACCCGCGCGGCGCCCTTGCGGCCGCGCAGCGCCTCGCGGAAGGCGTCCACGTCCAGCCCGATCTCCTCGGCATGGCGCACCAGGTCCTTGACCGTCAGCGCGTCCTGGTTCTCGAACAGCAGGTCCCGCATCGCCCAGAACCGCCCCTGCGCCGCGGCGGCCTCCGCGGCCTCGGCGGCCATCTCCGCGTGCGGGTGCACATCGGTCAGCGGCAGGTGCCGCCACACGTACCGCACGTCGCCGAAGTCGGCGAGCAGCTCGCGTACCACGCTCTCGGCCTGCCCGCAGTACGGGCACTCGAAGTCGCCGTACTCCACGATCGTCACCGGCGCGTCCATCGGGCCGCGCACATGGTCGCAGTCCGGGTCGACCGGGTCGGTCAGGTCCACCACCGACTGCGCCGTCCCCAGCAGCGCCTTCGCCCGGCGCGCCTTCGGCAGCCGCTCGATGACCAGGGCGACCAGCGTGGTGTCCACCATGGCCAGCACCACGGCGCTCAGCACGCCGATCTTCGCCTGCTCCAGTTGCGGCCCGTGGAAGGCCAGGGTGGCGATCAGCAGCGAGACCGTGAAGCCGATCCCGGCGATGGTGCCGCCGCCCAGCACCGCCCCCCAGCCGACCGGCGGCCGCATCCGGCCCCCGCTCAGCCGGGTCGCCAGCGCCGACGAGGAGACGATCGCCAGCGGCTTGCCGACCCCGTACGCCAGCAGGATGCCCAGCGTCACCCGCGAGGTGAAGGCGTTCGCCAGCACCGAGCCGTTGAGCTGGATCCCGGCGTTGGCGAGCGCGAACAGCGGGACGATGACATAGCTGCTCCACGGGTGCCAGATCCGCTGCAGCCGGTCGTTGGGGGACAGCGCGGAGGCGATGCCCTGCCGGGCCTCGCGCTCCAGTTCGGCCGTCGGCTGCTCGCGGAACGACCGGAACAGCCCGCTGGCCCGCTCCAGCGCGTCCCGCGGCGCCGGATACGCGTAGGCCATCAGCCCCACCATCAGGCCGACCACGACCGGGTCCACGCCGGAATGGACGAACGCCACCCACGCCGTCACGCCCAGCACCGCGTACACCGCGCTGCGGCGCAGTCCGAACGCGCGCGCCACGCCCACCAGCAGCAGCGCGCCGAGCCCCACCGCCAGCGGCGTCCACGAGATGTGGTCGCTGTACGCCACGGCGATCACCACCAGCGCCACCAGGTCGTCCACGACCGCGACGGTCAGGATGAAGGTGTGCAGCCGGCGGGGGAAGCGGGAGCCGAGCAGCGCCAGCATGCCCAGCGCGAAGGCGGTGTCGGTGGACATCGCGGCGCCCCAGCCGTGCGCGGAGGGGTGCCCCGCGTTCAGCGCCAGGTACAGCAGCACCGGCACCACCATGCCGCTGATCCCGGCCAGCATCGGCAGCGGGATCCGGCGCCGGTCGCGCAGCTCGCCCATGTCGAACTCGCGCCGCGCCTCCAGGCCCACCACCAGGAAGAACAGCGTCATCAGACCGCTGTTCACCCACTCCCGCAGGTCCATGTCCACGCCGTGCCCGCCCACCTGCACCGACATGCGGGTGGCCCACGCCGAGTCATAGCCGTGCGGCCAGATGTTCACCCACGCCAGCGCGACCAGCGTCGCCGCGAGCAGTACCGCGGCGCTGCCGGTCTCCGTGCGGATGAACGACCACGGCGACGTGGGGGACGGACCCTCCCGCTCGGTCCGCCCCGACAAGGGCGCTGTGAACCCCCGGAACATCCAGCCTCCTACCGGTCCCGATTCCTGCCACAACCCTGACATGACAGGCCCCCGCCCGGCGCGCCGGGATCATGGAACGGACGGTACCGCCGCGGACGGAACCGGGAGGCACCGGCACGCGTATTGGGTAGCGACGGCCGGACTCCCAGGAGCCACCCCAGGTGGGAGGATGGTCGAGGTCGGAGATTCGAGGTTCCACGAGGACGAGGGGCTGCCGTTGATGGCACGGGACGACGCCGTGATCGGCTGCAGCGGACGGCTGCTGATCGGTACCCGCGGCTCCGACGGTCCCGGCGAGGTGCTGGTGAGCGTCAGAGGCGGTACCGAGGCGTTCCTGGCCTGGTCCGACACGCCGCTGCCGACGGGGGCGACGGTGCTGGTGGTGGAGTCCCGCGGCACTCGCCAGGTCGACGTCATCGAATGGCTCGATCCACTGGAAGCGCCGGCCGGCTGAGCCGCGTTCGAGAAGGAGACCAAGGATGTTCGGATATCGCGTTCCCGCACCAGACGAGGCCATGCTCATCTCGGGCGGCCGACGGGGTCTGGGGGGCTCGCCGTTCCGCGTCGTCACCGGCCACGGCACGTTCGTGCTGCCGGTCTTCCGCAAGACCCGCTTCCTGACCCTGGCCATGTGCGAGGCCGAGGTCTCGGAGAGGTGCGTGACCCGGCAGGGCATCTCGCTGACGGTCAAGGCGGTCATCGCGTTCAAGGTCGGCAACGACCACGAGAGCATCGTCAACGCCGGCCAGCGGTTCCTGTCCGACCAGGACCAGATGTCGATCCTCACCGGCCGGATCTTCGCCGGCCACCTGCGGTCCATCATCGGCTCGATGACCGTCGAGGAGATCGTCACCGAGCGGCAGAAGCTGGCCACCGAGGTGCTGGAGACCTCCAAGTCGGAGATGGCCAAGATCGGGCTGATCGTCGACTCGCTGCAGATCCAGTCGATCGACGACGGCGACACCGGCTACATCGACGCGATGTCCGCCCCGCACAAGGCGGCCATCCAGCGGCAGGCGCAGATCGCCCAGGCGCAGGCCACCCAGGCGGCCGTGGAGGCGCAGCAGGCCGCCGCCCGGAACCAGGCGGAGTACGCCCGGCAGACCGCGGTCGTGCAGGCCGAGTACAACGCCGAGGTCGACCGGGTGCAGGCGCAGGCCGCCCAGGCCGGTCCGCTCGCCCAGGCGCACGCCCAGCAGGAGGTGCTCGCCGCGCAGACGGAGCTGGCGCTGCGGGCCGCCGAGCTGCGCCAGCAGCAGCTGGTCGCCGAGATCGTCAAGCCGGCCGAGGCCGAGGCCGAGCGGATCCGGGTGCTGGCCGTGGCCGACGCCGAGCGGATGCGCATCCAGGCCGCCGCGGCGGCCTCGCACGACCGGGTCGCCCTGGACCGGATGCTGATCGACCAGCTGCCGCAGATCGTCAAGGAGGCGTCGGCGGGCCTGTCCGGCGCCAACGTCAACGTGCTCAACGGCGCCGACGGCCTCAGCGAGATCGCCGCGGGCCTGGTCAGCCAGGGCCTGACGATCCTGGACTCGGTCCGCAAGAACCTCAACGGCGAGGACGGCTCCGACGGCGGCGCCTCAGGCGCCGTCGCCCTGCGCGGCTACGTCGGCAACAAGGACCAGCGGGGCGGCGCCCCGCGCAACGGCACGTCCTCCGACGGTCCCGTCGACATCGACTGACGGGTGCGCACCGGCGCCGGGCCCGCGCGGGCCCGCCGCCGGTCGGCCGCGGTCAGTCGCGCGGCCGCAGGTCCTTCACCCGCTGGATCTTGCCGACCGAGCGCTCCAGCGTCTCGGGATCGACCACGGTGACCTCCGCCGTCACCCCGATCCCGTCCTTGATGCCCTGCGCGATGGCCGCCGCGGCGGCCGCGCGCTGCTCCGGGCCCGCTTCGCCCCTGGCCTCCGCCGCCACCGTCATGTGGTCCAGCCGGCCGCGCCGGGTCAGCTCGATCCGGAAGTGCGGCGCCACGGCCGGCGTGCGCAGAACGATCTCCTCGATCTGGGTCGGGAAGACGTTCACCCCGCGCAGGATGATCATGTCGTCGCTGCGCCCGGTCACCTTCTCCATCCGCCGGAACGCCGGCCGGGCCGTGCCGGGCAGCAGCCGGGTCAGGTCGCGGGTGCGGTAGCGGATCACCGGCATCGCCTCCTTCGTCAGGGAGGTGAACACCAGCTCGCCGCTCTCGCCCTCCGGCATGATCTCGTCGGTCAGCGGGTCGACGACCTCCGGCAGGAAGTGGTCCTCCCAGATGTGCAGGCCGTCCTTGGTCTCCACGCACTCCTGGGCCACGCCGGGGCCGATCACCTCCGACAGCCCGTAAATGTCGACCGCGTCGATGCCGAACCGCTCCTCGATCTCGGCCCGCATCTGCTCGGTCCAGGGTTCGGCGCCGAATATGCCGACTCGCAGCGAGGTGCCGCGCGGGTCCACGCCCTGGCGCTCGAACTCGTCGAGCAGGGTCAGCATGTAGGAGGGCGTGACCATGATGATCTCGGGCCGGAAGTCCTGGATGATCCGCACCTGGCGGGCGGTCATGCCGCCCGAGGCCGGGATGACCGTGCAGCCGGCCCGCTCCGCGCCGTAGTGCGCCCCGAGCCCGCCGGTGAACAGGCCGTATCCGTAGGCCACATGGACCTTGTGGCCGGGCCGGCCGCCGGCCGCTCTGATGGACCGGGCCACCACGTCGGCCCACGTCGACAGGTCCTGCTCGGTGTAGCCGACGATGGTCGGCAGGCCGGTGGTGCCGCTGGAGGCGTGCAGCCGGCGCACCTGCGACATGGGCACCGCGAACATCCCGAACGGGTAGCCCTCCCGCAGGTCCGCCTTGGTGGTGAAGGGGAAGCGGGCCAGGTCGTCCAGGCTCCGGCAGTCGTCCGGGGTCACGCCCGCCGCGTCGAACTTCCGCCGGTACAGCTCCACATGGTCGTAGGCCAGCCGCAGGGTCCGCCGCAGCCGCTCCAGTTGCAGGGCGCGCAGCTCGTCGCGGTCCAACCGCTCGGCGGCGTCCAGCAGTTCGTCCGGCACCCCGCCGGCGGGCCGCAGCCGGTCCGTGTCGCCGCCGCTCATCACGCTCTCCTTCGCGCTCGCCCCCGGGCCGACCGACCGTTCGGTCCGACGTTCAGGCTAAAGAATCAGCATCCGCCGCCCCTGTCAAGGACGGTGCCAGGCTGCCCCGCGGGCCCCTGAACGTGGTGTCCGCGGCCGTCAGCGGTCCTCGCGCCCGTGCCCTTCCCCTCGCCGCCGGCCCCCGCCGGACGGTTCAGCGGTCGCGCCACGCGGGAAGCAGGGCGAGGAGCATCACGGCGGACGTGAGCGCGAAGGCGGCCGGATATCCGGTCATGGCCGCCGCGGCCCCGAACCCGACCGCGCCCAGGCCCATCCCGCCGTCGTAGGCGACGTTCCACAGGGCGCTGACCGTGCCGTACCCGGACGCCGGCACCCGGGCGTACATCAGCGTCAGCGTCGCGTTCTGCGTCACCCCGAACCCGGCCCCGAACAGCGCCACCCCGGCCAGCACCGCCACCGGGCTGCCGGTCAGCGCCGTCACCAGCAGCCCGGCGGCGGACGCCAGCAGTCCGGGCAGCACCAGCCGGGACGGGCCGCGGCGGTCGCCGAACCGCCCGGCGTACCAGCGGGCCACGGTCGCCGTGGCGGGCTGGGCGAACAGCGCGACGGCCACCACGCCGGACACCGGCGCCGGTACCGCGACCGGCAGGAAGGTCACCACGATCCCCGCGCCGAGCGCGGTCGTCGCGAACACCACGGCCGGCCGCGCCAGGGCGCCCGTCCGCAGGCCGGCCACCACGCCGGCGTCCCCGCTCGGCGAGCCCTCGCGCCCGGGCAGCCCCGGCACCACCGCGACCGCCGCCAGCGCCACCATCCCGCCGGCCACGCACACCGGGGTGAACCCCGCGTGCGACGCCAGCCAGACCCCCAGCGGCAGCCCCAGCAGCGACGGCACGCCGGAGACGATCCCGGCCAGCGCGAGCCCCTCGCCGCGCCGCTCGGCGGGGATCAGCGAGGCGGTCAGGGCCCCGCCGGCCACCACGGTCAGCGCGAAACCCAGACCGCGCAGCAGGCACACCGCGGCGATCCAGGCCATGCCGTGCCAGGCCGTCAGCACCAGGGCGGGCGCGCCGAGCAGCACCAGGCCCGCGGCCAGGGCGGCCCGGTAGCCGTAGCGCGCGACCAGGCGGGGCGTGGCCAGCTCGCCGGCGACCGTGGCGAGCATCAGCGACCCGGTGGCCAGGCCCGCGTCGCCGCCCCCGCGCTCCGCGTACAGGGGCACCACCGACAGCAGCAGGAAGAAGCTCGCCGAGGCGCCGACCACCGTCACGAAGCGCAGCACCAGCGGCCGGGTGACCAGCGGCGGGCGGGCCGGGCCAGGGGTACGGGCCGGGGTCTGGGTCTGGGTCTGGGTCTGGGCCGGTGCCGCGGACCGGCGGGGCGGAGTGGTCGTCATGCCTCGACGCTAGGAGCCGGCCGGACCCCCGATAAGCTCCATTTCCATGCCGCTGGAGTGGTCCGGTCTGTCGCCGGAACTGCTGCTCACCCTGGACCGGGGGAGTGGCGAAGGGCTGCGTGCGCAGCTGGAGCGGCAGATCAGGGACGCCATCAGAGCCGGCCGCCTGCAGGTCGGCGAGCGGCTGCCGTCCTCCCGTGAACTCGCCTGCCGCATGGGGCTGTCCCGCGGCCTGGTCCAGGACTGCTACGCCCAGCTGCGGTCCGAGGGCTACCTCGCCACCCGGGTCGGCGCCTCCACCACCGTCGCCGCCCGGGCCTGCCCGCCGGTCGCGCCCGCGCCCGAAGCGCCGCCCGCGCCCCGGCTCGTCGCCGACTTCCGGGCCGGCGTCCCCGACCTCGGCTCGTTCCCGCTCGCCGACTGGCTGTGGGCGCTGCGCGAGGCCGGGCGGGCCCTGCCGACCGCCGCCCTGGACTACGGCGCGGCGCGCGGCGCCGCGGAGCTGCGCGAGGTGGTCGCCGGGTACCAGCGCCGGGTGCGGGCCGCCGCGGCGGACGCCGAGCGGACCGTCATCTGCTCCGGCTACGCGCAGGGCCTGGACCTGGCGCTGCGCGCCCTGGCCGCCCGCGGGATCCGCACCCTCGCCCACGAGGACCCCGGCGCTCCGGCGATGACCTCCGCGGCGGCGGCGCAGGCCGGGATGGCGGCCGTCCCGGTGCCCGTCGACGAGCAGGGCATCGACGTGCGGGCGTTGGCGGCCACCGGCGCCCGGGCGGTCCTCGTCACGCCCGCCCACCAGTGGCCGACCGGCGTCGTGATGGCCGCGGAGCGGCGGCGCGCGCTGATCGCCTGGGCGCAGCGCCGCGACGCCTACGTCATCGAGGACGACTACGACGCCGAGTTCCGCTACGACCGCGAGCCGGTGGGCTCGCTGCAGGGCCTGGCCGCCGACCGCGTGCTGGCCGTCGGCACGGTGAGCAAGTCGCTGGCCCCCGCGCTCCGGCTCGGCTGGCTGCTGTGCCCGCCGCAGCTGGTCGAACCGGTCGTCGGATTCAAGGAGTTGGCCGACCGGGGCTCGCCCACCCTCGACCAGCTCGCCCTCGCCCGGCTGATCGCCTCCGGCCGCTACGACCGCCATCTGCGCCGGATGCGCGCGGTCTACGCGGCGCGGCGCGCGGCCCTGGTCGAGGCACTCGCCGTGCACGCCCCCGGCGTGCGGCTGACCGGCCTGGCGGCCGGGTTCCACGCCGTCGCGCACCTCGGCGCCGGGCGCGACGAGGAGGCCGTCGTGGCCGCGGCACGCGCCCGGCAGGTCGGCCTGTACGCCATGGCGGCCAACCGGGCGGAGCCGGCGCGCGCCGACGGCCCCCGGCTGGTGCTGGGCTTCGGCAACGTCGGCGAACGCGCGGTGACGCAGGGGATCGCCGCGGTCGGCGACCTTCTGGCGGGCTGACCGGCCCGTGACCGTGGCCCGTCGCCTGGGCGGATCCTCGCCGGTTCCGGCGGTCCCGGGGACCCCGCCGAGCTCGGCGACCGGCGGATACGCCGCTCCGCGCCCGCAGTTGGCGGGAATCCGATCCTGCCCGCCCCCTTGACGGACCGCGCGCGGAGCAACACCCTTGTGCCGCACAGGTGTTAGGAAGCTTTCCTAACTATCTCCCACCCTGTGCTGTTCCGTGCCCGGCCGTGCCCCGCGGCCGGCCGTGCACGGCGCACCCCACCCTCGGCGAGGAGCTGACCCGATGCCCCGACCCCTCACCACCGCGACGGCCGCCGCCGTCGCCACCTGCTGCGCCACCGCCGGCCTGCTGCTCGGCACCGGCGGCCCGGCCGGCGCCGCCACCGCACCCGCCCACCCCTTCCCGGTCCACACCGCCTACAAGGTCGGCGTGCGGCCCTCGGCGAGCCAGTCCTCGCGCGACAGCGCGGTGAAGAAGGCGTACGACGCCTGGAAGAAGAACTACCTGGTCCACGGCTGCGCCTCGAACGAGTACTACGTGTCCACCAAGGGCGACGACGACGCGCCGCACAACGGCACGGTGTCCGAGGCGCAGGGCTACGGCATGAACATCGTGCCGCTGATGGCCGGTTACGACGCGAACGCCAAGGCCGAGTTCGACGGGCTGTGGCAGCTGGTCAAGAACCACAAGGACCACGACGGGCTGATGCAGTGGCAGCTCGACGGCAAGACCTGCAAGTACACCGACAGCGGCACGCCCGACTCGGCGACCGACGGCGACCTCGACATCGGCTACGGCCTCATCCTCGCCGACAAGCAGTGGGGCGGCTACACCGCCGACGCCAAAGCCTGGCTGGCCAGCGTCTACGCCCACGACGTCGCCTCCGACGGCCACCTGAAGTGCGAGGACGACGGACCCTCCACCGACACGCGCCCCTCGGACATGATGCTCGACCACCTGCGCGCGTTCGCCGCGTACGACACCGCGCACAACTGGAAGAAGGTCGTCACCCGCACCGAGGCCGTGATCAGCGAGTTCACCGCCAAGTACTCCTCGTCCGCCGGCCTGCTCTCGGACTTCGTGGTGGGCGCCAACACCACCAGCCCCAAGCCCGCGCCCGCCGACTACCAGGAGAGCCAGCCCGACAACATCGTCGGCTACAACTCCCTCCGCGTCCCCTGGCACCTGGGCACCGACGCGCTGGTCAACGGCTCCTCGACCGCCTCCGTCGCCTACTCCGCCGCCAAGAAGGAGTCCGCCTGCCTCAAGAAGCTGTCCGGCGGCAACCCCGCGAAGGTGCAGCCGCACATCAAGCTCGGCTGCGCCAACGGCAACGTCTCCGGCGACACCCAGGCCGAGGAGGCCGGCGACTCCGCGGGCCCGGCCGCCATGGCCGCGGGCGACCAGGCGTGGACCGACGCGATCTGGAAGCAGCTGGCGAGCAACCCCTTCGGCGACGCCTACTACGGCGAGACGATCAAGATGCTCGTCTCCATCGTCATGGCCGGCGACTACTGGAACCCGGTGGCCTGACCGCCGCACGCCGCCCCGGCGGCACCTCACCCTGACGGCCCTGCGACAGCCGGGCCGCGGCTCCCCCGGCTTGCAGCGCCGGGGGAGCCGCCCGCGTGCCCGCCGGGCCGCCCCACTCCGCTGGCGGGCCGGGTGCCACGGGGGTAGACCGGGATGTGCGAGGCCGCGGACCGTGGGCAGGGGACAGACACGACCGCCTGGACCCGGAGAAGGGACGGACATCGTGGCACGACCGAAGATCCTCGTGGTGGGCGCCGGATTCGCGGGGGTGGGCTGCGTGCGCCGGCTTGAGCGCGGCCTGACCCCGAACGAGGCCGATCTCGCGCTGGTCACCCCGTCCTCCTACCAGCTGTACCTGCCGCTTCTCCCGCAGGTCGCCTCGGGCATCCTCACCCCGCAGTCCATCGCGGTGTCCCTGCGCCGCAGCCGCCGGCACCGGACCCGGATCATCCCCGGCGGCGCCATCGGCGTGGACACCAAGGCCAAGGTGTGCGTGGTCCGCAAGATAACGGGCGAGCTGGTCAACGAGCCCTACGACTTCATCGTGCTCGCGCCCGGCAGCATCACCCGCACCTTCGACATCCCCGGCCTGCTCGAGCACGCCCGCGGCATGAAGACCCTCGCCGAGGCCGCCTACGTGCGCGACCACGTCATCGCCCAGCTCGACCTCGCCGACGCCAGCCAGGACCAGGCCGAGCGCGCCTCCCGGCTGCAGTTCGTCGTCGTCGGCGGCGGCTACGCCGGAACCGAGACCGCGGCCTGCCTCCAGCGGCTCACCAGCGCCGCGGTCCGGCGCTACCCGCGGCTGGACCCCGCGCTCATCAAGTGGCACCTCATCGACATCGCCCCCAAGCTCATGCCCGAACTCGGCGACAAGCTCGGCCGCAGCGCCCAGCAGATCCTCACCGAGCGCGGCATCGAGATCTCCCTGGGCGTGTCCATCGACAAGGCGGGCTCGAACGAGGTCACCTTCACCAACGGCCGCGTGGTGCCCACCCGCACCCTGATCTGGACCGCCGGCGTCGTCGCCAGCCCGCTGGTCGCCACCCTCGGCGCGGAGACGATCCGCGGCCGCCTCGCGGTGACCGCCGAGATGACGCTGCCCGGCTTCGACGGCGTGTTCGCCCTCGGCGACGCCGCCGCCGTCCCGGACCTGGCCAAGAACGAGGAGGGCGCGGTGTGCCCGCCCACCGCGCAGCACGCCATGCGCCAGGGCCGCAGGGTCGCCGACAACGTGCTCGCCACGCTCCGCAACCAGCCGCTCCAGCCCTACACCCACAAGGACCTCGGCCTGGTCGTCGACCTCGGCGGCCGGGACGCCGTCTCCAAGCCGCTCGGCGTCGAACTGCGCGGCCTGCCCGCCCAGATCGTGGCCCGCGGCTACCACTGGTCGGCGCTGCGCACCAACGTGGCGAAGGCCCGGGTGATGACCAACTGGCTGCTGAACGCGGTCGCCGGCGACGACTTCGTCCGCACCGGATTCCAGGCCCGCACCCCCGCGACGCTGCGCGACTTCGAGTACACCGACGCCTACCTCACCCCGGAGCAGCTGCAGGAGCAGGCCGCCACCGGGATCACCGGGCAGGACTGAGACCGGGCGCCCGGCAGGCGGCTCCGCGGGCCCACGGCCGGGTGCCGGTCACGGGCGCCCGCGCGGGCTGGCATGATCGGTGTCGTGGTTGAGCGCATCATCGCCGCGTGTGACGGGGCATCGAAGGGAAATCCGGGACCGGCCGGGTGGGGGTGGGTCATCGCCGACGGCGGTGGTGAGCCCGATCGCTGGGAGGCGGGCCCGCTGGGCACCGCCACCAACAACGTGGCCGAACTGACCGCGCTGGAGCGGCTGCTGACCGAGGTCGACCCGGCCGTGCCGATGGAGATCCGGATGGACTCCCAGTACGCGATGAAGGCGGTCACCACCTGGCTGCCCGGCTGGAAACGCAAGGGCTGGAAGACCGCGGCGGGCAAGCCCGTCGCCAACCAGGAGCTGGTGGTGCGGATCGACGCGCTGCTGGGCGGCCGCAGCGTCGAGTTCCGCTACGTCCCGGCCCACCAGGCCGACGGGGACCGGCTGAACGACTTCGCCGACCGCGCCGCCAGCCAGGCCGCGCTCACCCAGCAGCCCGCCGGCAGCGTCCGCGGCTCCGCGGCGCCCCCGCCGTCCCCGGACACCCCGAAGAAGCCGCGCGGCGCCTCCTCCGGCTCGGGCGGTTCCGGTTCCGCCGCCCCCTCCGGTACCCGCGCCCGGTCCGGGCCGGCCCGCACCCTGAAGGCGAAGTACCCCGGCCGCTGCCGCTGCGGCCGCTCCTACGCCGCCGGCGAGACGATCACCAAGAACTCCGACGGCTGGGGCCACCCCGACTGCCGGTGACGGGCGGGGGTCAGGCCCCGGCCCGTGCGGCAGGAACGTCCTCTGCATCGCGGTAGCGCAGCAGCAGCATCGCCGCGTCGTCGTGGAGGGGGCCGCGGACGTGGCGGATCAGGTCGACGCGCAGCGCCTCCAGGGCGTTCTCCGGGTCGCTGTCGGCCAGCAGGGCCGCCCGGTCCCCGAGCGGATAGAACACCCCGCCGGCGTCCCGGGCCTCGGTGACCCCGTCGGTGTACAGCAGCATCTGGTCGCCCGGCCGGAACGCCACCGGGAACGCCTCCGCGCGCTCCCCGGTGGGCAGGCCGACCCCGAGCGGCAACGCGTACGACGGCGGCTCGGGGAAGTCGACCCGGCCGCCGGCGCGGACCAGCATCGGCGGCGGGTGCCCGTAGTTGAGCACCGTCGCGCCGCCGGCCGGGGTGATCTCCACCATCAGCGCGGTCACGAACTTCTCGCCGCTGATCGTGCGGTCCGCCGCCCGCTGCACCCGCTCGCCGACGCCCTCCAGGGTCTTCTCGTCGTGCGCGGCCTCGCGGAACGCGCCCAGCACCACGGCCGCGGTCTCCACCGCGTCCAGGCCCTTGCCCTGCACGTCCCCGATGATCACCCGCACGCCCGTGGGGGAGGCCACCACCTCGTAGAGGTCGCCGCCGATCCTGGCCTCGGCCACCGCCGAGGTGTACGAGACGGCGGCGCGCAGATGACCGGCGCTGCGCGGCACCGGGCGCAGCAGCACCCGCTGGGCGACCTCGGCGATCGACCTCACGTTGGCCAGCTCCCGCTCGCGCCGCTGCCGGGTCACCGCCGCGATCACGGCGGCCACCGTCACCCCGACCACCGCCCCCACGGCGGCGAAGCCGCGCCGGTGCGCGAACAGCCCGTCGACGGCGCCGAGAGCGCATACCACGGCGACGGCCAGCGCGCCGACCACCACCGTCCGCTCCCAGCTGCCCACCAGACCCGCGAAGGCGGGACCCAGCGCGACCAGCGGGAGCAGTCCGACACTGGCGCCGCCGACTCCGTCGACCACCGCCACCACGGCCATCACCGCGTACGGCAGGACCGTCAGGAGCAGTGGCGCCGGCCGCGCCGGGGCCGCCGTACCGGCCGCCCCGGGGATCGTACGGCCGGTGCCGAACGCCTCCCGGATGCGTCCCAGCACGCTGCCTCCTTCCCCCCGCACTTCCCCGTCCTGAGAGCAGGCCGCGGCAACCGCTTGCCTGCCCCCACCCTACGTACGGTCACCGATTCGAGCCCAGTGTGCCGTCACCCCCATGAGCGACACGCCGTGAGGACGCGGACCCGCGGCACCGCCGACGATCGGGTGAAGGCGCGGCCGCCCGGTGTCCGAACGGTAATTTTCTCCCGCTTTCGCAGTTTCGTCATCGATGGGAGAGATATGCGTACCCGCAGTGCTCTGGCCGCCTGTGGCCTGGCCGCCGTCGTGATCGCCGGCGGCGCCGGCACCGCCTCGGCGATCGGCAACGACGAGGGTTCCACCACCGTCAACGGCAACGGCGCGACCCAGGCATACGGCAACACGTCCACCGGCGGCCAGCTGAGCCCGCAGGTCGGCCTGGTGCAGGGCTCGCTGAACAAGCTGTGCCTCGGCGTTCCGGCCAAGGCCAACGTCGGGTCGCTGATCGGCGCGGTGCCGATCACCGTCCAGGACGTCAACGTGCTGGCCAACCCGCAGAACCAGCAGTGCGCGGAGAACTCCACGCAGGCCAAGGGGGACGAGGCGCTCTCGCACATCGCCGACGACATCCCGATCCTGACCGGGAACGGCGCGCAGAACGGCTGAGCCGTACCAAAGGCGCCTGCCGCCGCCCACGCAGGGCGGCGGCAGGCACCTGGTACGTGCCGGCCGGGGACACCGGCCGGGATCCGGGCCGGCCCGGGTCAGCGCTTGCCGACCACGGCGAACATCAGCCACAGGTAGAACGCCATGACGTGGGCCACCACCACGTAGACCAGGACGCGGAAGGTCACACCGCGTTCCTTGCGCTTCTCGCTGCCGTTGGTGGTGGGCACCACCCGCGGGGCCGGAACCGGTTCCGTGTCGTTCGCCGTCATCGCCGCTCTCCTCGCATCCTCGTGGCCTGGTCGGGCCCGATGCACAGCCCGGACGTCTCGCTCTGCATCAGCGTGTGGACGAACAGCAGATCCACCCCGTCCCCGCCGCCCGCGGCCAGCCGGTGCGGCACCAGGGAGTCGAAGTGCGCGGAGTCGCCCACCGCCAGCCGGTGCGTGCGCTCCCCGAGGGTCAGCTCCAGCTCGCCGGCCATGACGTACAGCCACTCCTCGCCGGGGTGCACCCGTACCAGCGCGCGCTGCGCGCGGGCGGGCACGTGGACCCGCAGCGCCTGCATGGCCCGCCCGGTGCCGCCGGCCCGCCAGTACGTCCAGCCGCCGGCCGGTACCGGCGTCATCCGGGCGCCGCGTACGATGGGATCGGGTTCGGCGTCCGACTCGCCCAGCAGGTCCGACACGGTGGTGCCGTAAAGCCGGGCGAGCCCGAGCAGGACCGGGAGCGAGGGTTGCCGCAGCCCGGACTCCAGGCGTGAGAGGTGCGCGGCCGACAGGCCGAGCCGTGCGGCCGCGGTCTCCAGGGTCAGCCCGCTGCCCCGGCGCCGCTCCCGCAGGCGCGGCGCCAGGACGAGGTCCTCCGTCCCGGTGGGGCCGGATCCGTCCGCTGTGTCCATGGCTCCATGGAACAACCCCTGTGCCTGTCAGGCAAACTTCTTGCCTCAGAGGCAAACCGCCGGATGCCGGGCCGTCCGGCGGCCCCTACCGGGCCCCGCTCACGAGGGCGGATTACCCGTCGTACCGGGCGCGAACGGCGTGATCGCGAACTCGTCGTTGCAGATCGTGATCTGGCCCGCGAACACCAGCGAGGCCCTGCTGCCCGGCGGGTAGATCCGCAGCTTCGCCGACTCCGGCAGGCAGGTGCCCATCTGGTTGGCGGTGTGGATGGTGTCGCTCGCCGAAGCGCCCGGCTGCAGCACCACCGGCTGGTACGAGCTCGGTTCGCGGGTCGCCGGCCGGCCGATCTGCCGGCCGTTCGCGTCGAGCACCGACAGGCCCGGGTAGCCGGTCAGATGGCACGCCGTCGCGCTGTGGTTGGTCACCACCAGGTACCGGTACAGGTTGCCCGCGCCCGCGTCCGAGCCGCCGAGGGACGGCGTCAGCTGGTCCGCGGTGCACATGGGGCTCGAAGCGGTGCCGGTGTCCGTGCCGGTGGGCGTCGGGGTGACCGTGCCGCCCTTGGTCGGCCCGGCGGTCGGGCCCGGGCCGCCGGCCGGCGGCGGGCTGCTCTGCCCGCCCGTCGT